>JAJXUY010000097.1 GCA_021782525.1 Acidobacteriota bacterium
TCGGCCACCGTGCGGCGGCGGAGGAGCTTGAAGTCCTGGAACACCACCCCGAGGTGGCGGCGGAACTCCGCCACGTCGCGCCGCCGCAGCTGCGCGAGGTCGACGCCGTTCACGATGATGACGCCGGAGTCCGGCAGCTCGGCGCGGTAGAGGAGGCGCAGAAACGTGCTCTTGCCCGCGCCCGATGGGCCGGTGAGGTAGACGAACTCGCCGCGCTCGACCCTGGTCGTGATCCCGCGCACCGCGGGCCGGCCGTTGTAGCTCTTGGTGATGTGCTCGCAGGTGATCATCTCAGGCCGACGCGTCGCGCCCGGCGGGCGCCGCCCGGCGCACCGCCAGCGAAGCACCCTGCCGGTCCAAGCTCACCATGGTCTCCGGCGCGGAGTGTACCATACGTGCATGGCCGAAACGGCAGGTGGCAACGGTATTCTCGCCATCCCGCTCGGGGCGGCGATCGCTCTGTTCGGCGACGCGGCGAGCTCCCCCGGCGGTCTCGACGAGGGCGGTCTGGCCGCGGCGGCGGGAAACGCCATCGAGCGGCGGTTCGGCCGCGCGGTGCCCGTGCTTTACGCGCGCCAACTGCACGGTCGCCTCAGTTATACCTACAGCGCCGCCGGGCCGCTGCCGCCAGGCCCGCACCTCGTCGGCGGCTGCGACGCGCTGCTCACCTCGGAGACGTGGACCGCGCTCACGGTGCGCACCGCCGACTGCCTGCCGGTGGCGCTCGCCGGCGGCGGCGTCGTCGCCATGCTGCACGCCGGCTGGCGCGGCCTCGCCTGTGACGTCCTCGGCGCCGTCATCGGGCGCTTGCGCGCCGAGTTCGGCGTCGCCGCGGGCGCACTCGAGGCCGTCGTCGGAATCGGGATCGGCCCCTGCCACTACCGCGTCGGCGACGAGGTGGCCGCGGCGCTCGAGCGCCTCCCGGTCGCGGGCGACGGCTGGCGCGGCGACGGGGTGGTGGACCTGGCGCGGTTCGCGGCCGGGCGCCTCGCGGCGCTCGGGCTCGACCCCGCCCATACTCGCACGCTCCCGGGTTGCACCGCATGCTCGCCGGCGTATCACTCGTACCGGCGCGACGGAGCGGCGGCGGGACGGCAGTGGAGCGCGATCGTCATCGCGAACGGGTGAGGCGCCGACGCTCCGCTCACGCCCCGGCGCCGGGGCGGGCGACGAGCTGGCCGCGGAGCTGGCCGCACGCGGCGGCCACCTCGCGGCCCTTGCTCCAGCGCACCGTGACGTTCATGTGCGCGGCAGCCAGAATCCCGGCGAACGCGCTGATGCGCCCCTCGTCCGGGGCGGCGAGGCCGGCCAGGTAACGCTCGTCCGGGTTGAGTGGGATCAGGTTGATCTTGCACGGGATCCCCTTGAGCAGACTGGGCAGGCGGCGGGCGTCGTCATCGCTGTCGTTGACGCCGGCGAGCATCACGTACTCGAAGGTGATCCGGCGGCCGCGCTCGAGCGGGAACGCGCGCAGCGCCGCGAGCAGCTCGTCGAGCGGCCATTTCGCCGCCGCCGGCATCAGGCGCTCACGCTGCGCCTGCGTCGTGGCGTTGAGCGACACCGCGAGCTTGGGGCGGCGCTCGAGCGCCGCGAGCTTCGCGAGGCCCGGGACGATCCCGCTGGTCGAGACGGTCACGCGCTTGGGGCTGACGGTCTCGGCGATCAGCTCGATGGCGCGGGCGATCCCTCCGACGTTGAGCAGCGGCTCACCCATGCCCATGAAGACGACGTTGACCGGCGTCCCGACGAGCCCCTCGTGGCGCAGGACCGCGCGGTACTGGCCGAAGATCTCGCCGCCGGAGAGGTTGCGGCCCGCGCCCAGCACCCCGGTGACGCAGAACACGCACCCGACGGCG
Source organism: Acidobacteriota bacterium (assembly GCA_021782525.1). The sequence goes on from JAJXUY010000097.1 coordinate 1,857, forward strand.
CACCCGGTCTGCGAGGACAGGCAGACCGTGGCGTGCCCCTCCATCGGCATCACGACCGCCTCGACGACGGCGCCGTCGGCGAGGCCGAGCGCCAGCTTGGCGGTGCCGTCGCCGCCGCGCCGCACCTCGAGGACCTCCGGGTCGCGCAGCACGACGCGCCCGGTGAGCCCCTCGCGCAGCGCCTTCGGCAGGTTGGTCATCTCCGCGATGTCGCCCGCCATGCGGCGAGCGACCCACTGGTACACCTGCTCGGCGCGGAACGGGCGGGGGTCCAACTCGGCCAGCAAGAGGGACAGCTCAGCGCGGTTGGCGCCGACGAGGTTGGGGCGGGTCGGGGTCGTTTCGGTCACTGGCGATACCCACGGAACGCAGGACCTCGGCGTCCTGGTCGCTCCATTCTGGCACGATGGGGCGGCGTTCGGCGCAAACGACCCGCGGCGCCGCACCGCCGGCGGCCGCCTCGACCACCAAGAGCGGGGCGTGCCCGAGCCGGGCGAGGTCGGCGCAGATCTCCGCCAGGGCGGGGTCGGCCGCGAGCAGCTGTTGCACCCTCCCGGCGAGCGAGTCGAGCAGGGGGAGGAGGTCGGCGGAGGTCCTTCGCGTCTTCACGCCTGAGCAAACCCCGGAGCCGGGCGGCCCATTTCCGTCGCGCCCGCGCTACCATGCAGCGCGGTGGAAGCGCTGCGCCACGCCCTGGGAGCTCTCGGCATCGAGGTGTCCTCGGCCTCGGCCCTGGCCGGCGACGCGTCGCAGCGCCGTTTCTTCCGCGTCCATCCTCGGGGCGGCGGCTCGGTCGTCGCGGCGCTCTACCAGGCCGGGCAGGAAGCGCAGGCGGAGCGCGACCACGCGGTGCAGAGCTGGGGCTGGGCGCGCGGCCTCCCGATCCCCCGTCCGATCGGGCGGCACGGCCTCGTGGTCGTGAGCGAGGACCTCGGGGACGTCGACCTCGAGCGCGCGGCGGCGGCCGCCGGCGAAGGCGTCCTCCCGCCGGCGCTCACGGCGCTGGCGGCGTTCCAGCGCTGCGGGCTGGACGGGCTCGTCACCCCGCCGTTCGATGCGGCGCTGTTCCGCGCCGAGCTGGCGGTGTTCGAGCGTCACGTGGCCTGGGCCGCGGCGGGCGGCACCCCTGAGGTGACCGCCTTCCTCGACGACCTCGCCCGGCGTCTGACCTCCCACCCGTACCGGCTCACCCATCGCGACTTCCATCTCAACAATCTGTTTCTCCAAGGCGGCGTCGTCCGGGCGGTCGATTTCCAGGACATGCGCGGCGGTCCCGATACGTACGACCTGGCCTCGCTGCTGCGCGAGCGCGGCGGAGCGGGGCTGACGGCAGACGAGCCCGGATGGGTGGCACGCGCGGCCGGGGTCCTCGAGTGGGAGCACGGTTGGCGGCAGCGGTATCTGGAGTGCGCGGCTCAGCGTGGCCTCAAGGTGGTCGGAACGTTCCTGCGACTCGCGGCGGCGGGTCGCCCGGGCTACCTCGCCTGGTTGCCGGCGGTCGGCGCCCGGGCGGCCGCGGTGCTCGCCGAACTCGGTGCGCCGGCGCGCCTCGTCGCGATCGCCGCGGCGCCCGATCGGGGTCTATAATCACTGCTGGAGGCGCCACATGTTCGGGTCGCTGGGAGTTCCAGAGCTACTGCTGATCCTCCTCATCGTGATCATCATTTTCGGCGCCGGGAAGCTGCCGCAGTTGGGCAAGGGGATGGGTGAGGGAATCCGCAACTTCCGCGAGTCGCTCAAGGGGGGACAGGAGCCCAAGGACACCCCACCGAAGGACGACGGCTCCTCAGGGGGCCGCTGACGGCTCGTAGGCGAACCGGCTGGCCTCCTCGAGGTCCAGGCCGGTGAGCTGCTTGTAGGCGGCGGCGACCCTCGCGACGAACGTTCTCGTTTCCCGGTAGGGCGGCACCGTGCCCCAGCGCCGGACGGCGCCGGGGCCGGCGTTGTATGCGGCGAGCGCGAGCTCGACGTCGCCCCCGAAGCTATCCAGCAACGCCGCCAGGTAGCGGCACCCGGCCTCCAGGTTGGTGGCGGGGTCGGCCGCGTTTGGCAGCCCGACCTCGGCGGCGGTCTCGGGGAGGAGCTGCATCAGGCCAACGGCGCCGCGGGGCGAAACCGCGTCGGCGGCCTCGCCCGACTCGGTCTCCACGACGGCGAGCACGAGCGCCGGGTCGATGCCGGCCTGCGTGGCCGTGGCGATGACGCGCCGCTCGAATGCGGATGCGCCGGCGAACGGATCGCTCTCGAGCGGCACCGAACCGTCACGCGCGCCCTCGACCCACGGCAAAGGGCGTGGCCGGGCACGGTGGTGCTGCGAGAGGACGACCAGCAGCACCCCAAGAGCGAAGCACCCCCAGACCGCAGCGGTCTGGCGTCCGCCGAACACGGCGCGCCCTTCTCAGGTGCCCTTGCGGTGCCGCTGCCCGTTCTTCTGCAGCTTGCTCCGCAGGGTGTTGCGGTGGATCCCCAACGCCGCCGCCGCCTGCGACAGGTTGCCGCTCGCCCGGTCCACCGCCGAGCGAACGTAGCGCGCCTCGAAGACGTTGAGCGCTTCCTCGAGGCGCAGGCCGCGATCGAGCAGGCCGTCGGCCACCGTCGCGAGAACGTCACCGATCGCGCGCAGCGCCGCGCGGCGGTCCTCCGAGCTGGTGGGGCTCACTTGAGCTGAACCCGGTCACCCACCTGCATCGGCCCGGAGGAGCGGATGATGGTCGCCGTCGCCCAGTGGGCGCCGGTCGTGAGCACCGCGAGCTCGCCGAGGAGCAAGCGGGGCGTGCCGGGGACCGGGTTGTCGCGATAGATGACCGCCTGGCTGCCCGGTGCGACCTGGTCGGCGTCGCCGAGGTCGATCATCACCACCTCGCCCTGGCCGAAGCTGACGTCGTCGTCGCGGCTGTAGACGATGTACCCCCTGGCGTTGTTGCTCGCGGGGTCGCAGCGCTCGGCCGGCTTGGTGAGGATCGTCATCGGTATGGGGATCGGCTCGAACGGCTTGAGCCACGCGCCCATCGGGATCGCGTCGCACGAGGCCACGATCTCCGCCGTCGCGCTGTGGTCCGTGGTGCAGAGCACGCGCAGGCGGCCGAGATAGCGCATGACCGTGCCGAGCACCGCGTGCGTCGCCGGGTGGCGGAGCTGGCGGACCGGCAGCACGATGAAGTACTCCTGCCCGGCCTTGACGCCCTCGTTCTCCCCGCCTGAGAGGTAGACGATGTCGTTGGTCGAGAACGTGCTCTCGTACTGGATCTGCTCCGCCGACTTCAGCGTCAACTGCGGCCGCGCGTCCGCCTTGTCGAGGTAGGCGAAGCAATAGATGTCGGCCTCGCTCCCGGCCGCCACGAGGTTGGCGGGCGGCGCCTCCCCGGTGCCCTCGGGCAGGGCAGCTCCGGCCCCAGGCGTGGCCGGCGGGGGCGTGACCGTCGGGGTGGGCGCCGGCGCCGGGGGCGCGACCTCGACCGCCTTGACGCCGACGACCAGAGGATCACCCGGGTAGATCCAGTGCGCGTCGCGAATGTACTTGTTCTTCTCCCACAGCTGCGGCCACAGGTAGGGGTTGCCGAGGAACTTCTTGGCCAGCGCCCAGAGCGTGTCGCCCTTCTGGATGGTGTAGACGTTGGCGTCGGGCGCGAACTCGGTCGGCGGCTGGTACGGAGTCCAGCGCCCGTCCACCTTGTGAAGGGGCTGCGGTGGGGCCGTGTCGGCTTGCCCCGCGGCGACCCCACAGAAGCACACCACGGCGAGGACGGCGAACGTTGTGCGGCCCATACCAGCCCTCCAGTTCCGCATGCTTGTGATGACTCCGCCGCCAAAATAGCGCAGAGAAAGCGCGTTCGTCAATGTCCGGCCGGGAGATGAGCCCCGCCCGCCGGTTTTGCGGTCGTCTTCGGGACCGGGTTGATCATCTGCTCGACCTTGTCCAGCAACGGCTTCGCCTGCGCCGCCACGTCGGTATCCGGGTAGTTGGCCAAGAGATAGTCGAGCCGCTGGCGGGCGCCCACCCAGGCGTGCACGTTGGCGTAGTACCTGGCGATGATCAACTCGTGCATCGCGAGTTCGTCGAGGCACTTCGCCAGGAGGGCCTTGGCTTCGACGGCGTACGGTGAGGACGGGAAGAGCTGCAGCACCTGCTTGAGGCTGTCGGTCGCCTGGTGCACCGGGGCGAGGTCGCGCATCGGCCCACGGTCCTGGGCGATGCTGCACTTCGCCAGCATCAACAGGGCGTAGGCGCGGTTCGGGTCGCTCGGGAACCGGTTGGAGAAGTCCTTGTAGCGCAGCTCGGCCTCCGTGTAGCCCTCGGTGTCCTTGAGCGCGTAGAACGTGTCGGCGACCCGCAGCGCGGCGCGGCGGCCGAGTGGGTCGTTGGGGAAGCTGTCGGCGAGGAAGCTGTAGTACTTGCGCGCCTCCTCCCACTTCTTCTGCGTGGCGAGGGTATCGCCGTGCGCCATGATCTGTTCCTTCGACTGTGCGGCGACCTGGTCGAGGAACGCCTGGTCTCC
>JAJXUY010000098.1 GCA_021782525.1 Acidobacteriota bacterium
GCCGAGGTGCTCGAGCGCGCGAGCGTCGCCTCCGACGAATCGACGCAGGACCCGATCGACCTGGCGATCGTGCGCGAGGCCCAGGCGCGCGGCGTCGACACCGCGCCGCCGGCCGGGCGGCGGTTCGTCCCGTTCGACTCCGCCACGAAGCGCTCGGAGGGGATCGTCCCCGACGGCGCCGGCCGGCGGCGCGTCGTCAAGGGAACCCCCGCGACGGTCCTGCCGCTGGCCGGCCCGGCGGGCGCGGCGCTCGCGGCGGAGGTGCAACGGCTCGGCACCCTGGGCGCGCGGGTCCTCGCGGTGGTCGAAGGGGACGCAGGGGAGGCCAGCGTGTTGCGGCCGGTCGGGCTGATCGGGCTCGCGGACCCGCCGCGGCCGGATGCGGCGGAGCTGGTCGGCCACCTGCACGAGCTCGGGGTCAGGGTGGCGATGGTCACCGGCGACGCCGAGGCGACCGCCGTGGTGGTGGCGCGCCAGGTCGGCATCGGCGAGCGCGTGTGCCCGGTGGAGGCGCTACGCCGGGACGCGGACGGCGTGCTCGAACACGATGTCTTCGCCGGCGTGCTGCCGGAGGACAAGTTCCATCTCGTGCAGGCGTTGCAGCGCCGCGGCCACGCGACCGGGATGACCGGCGACGGCGTCAACGACGCCCCGGCGTTGAAGCAGGCGGAGGTCGGGATCGCGGTCTCCAGCGCCACCGACGTCGCCAAGGCGGCCGCCAGCCTCGTCCTGACGACCCCCGGCCTCGGCAACGTGGTCGCGGCGGTGCGGACGAGCCGGAGGATCTACCAGCGGATGGTGACGTACACGCTCAACAAGGTCATCAAGACGTGCGAGATCTCGCTCCTGCTCAGCCTCGGCCTGGTCCTCACCGGCACGTTCGTGACCACGCCGACGCTGATCGTGCTGCTGCTGTTCACCAACGATTTCGTCACCATGGCGATCGCCACCGATCGGGCGACGGTACAGGCCGCCCCCACGCGCTGGCGGATCCGCCCGCTGATGCGCACGGCGCTGACGCTGGCTGCGCTGATCCTGCTGCTGTCGTTCACCGTGTTCTTCGCGGCGCGCAGCGTGCTCCACCTGCCGCTGCCACAGCTGCAGACCCTGATGTTCGTCCTCCTCGTGGCGAGCGGCCAGGGGACGGTGTACCTGGTGCGGGAGCATCGCCACTTCTGGCACTCGCGGCCGAGCCGGTGGCTGCTCGGCAGCTCGGTTGCAGATCTTCTCGCCGTGGCCACGATGGCGAGCCTGGGCATCCTGATGGCGCCGATCCCGTTCTGGCTGGTCGCGTCCACGCTGGCGCTGGTGGCGGTCTACCTCGGCGTCCTCGACCTGGTCAAGGTGCGCCTGATGCGCGCCGTGTGATACGAATTCAACGTCCGTCGTAGCGCGATGGGGTGGCGCGCGCCCAGTGAGCCCCATCGCAAGGCGCGCCCCTACCCGCAGGGTTTGTATGAGCACCGGGGCTGGCGTTGCGAGCGTGCCATGACTGCGTATCGGTCACGAGCCGTTGACGAAGGCGTGTGGGCAAGCCACCGCATCCATCAGGGCGCCGCCGGTCCCGCCCCTCTCATTCCGCGAGCTCCAGCGCTGTGCGAAGCGCATCGCCGGTCTCGGTCAGCGGCAGGCTTGCGAGCAGCGCCCGTACCTCAGCCGGCATGGTCGCGTGTCCAGCCATCCCCCTCATCGCCTCTCCCAGATAGCTGTGCTCTAACAGGAGGCTGAGAACGGCCAGCAGAAAGCGTTGCTTGGCGGGCTGCAGCTGCCCAAGGCGGTGGAACTTGTCGCGGAAGAAGGCGCTAGTGGCACAGTGCAGCGCCCCGCGCACCTCGTCCACCGTCATCCCGATGGGCTTGATCACCGGCTCGACCAAATTGTAGCGACGCAGATCGTGCACGGCGATGGAATCTCTCAGCTCCTGGTAGAGGTCGGCGTATGGCCACGGGGTGAGCGCGAGGAAGAACGCCATGTCGGGTGCGTACCATTTTGCCAGCTCGACGGTGGCGGCGATCTTCTCGGGAGTCTCGTCCGGGGTACCGAGTACGAACGAGGTCTCACTCACCATGTCGTGGGCGTTGATCAGGTCGATCGCGCGCTTGGACTGCGAAACCCTGAGGTCCTTGCAGTAGAGGTCAAGCGTGGCCTGGTCGGTGGACTCCACACCCACGTAGATGTGGGAAACTCCAGCGGCCCGATAGCGCGGCAGCAACGGCTCGTCGCGCACGATGTCATCGACACGTGTTTCCAGCAGCAACTCCACCCCGACGCGGTGCTCGATCAGCAGGTCGAGGATGCGCTGCCAGCGGACTGGATCGAGTGTCGGCGTCTCGTCCGACAGCATCGCCACCCGCACGCCATGACGGTCGCGCAGGAGCTCCAATTCGGTCACGAACGACTCCGGCGTGCGGCCACGCCACGAGCGCTGCCAGAACTTTTGCTGCGAGCAGAACGAACAGCGCTGGCGGCAGCCGCGCGAAGAGCTGACGATGGCCAGCCGCCCTTCCGGCGCCGGCCGGTAGAAGTAGCGCGGCCACTCCACCAGGTCCCACGCCGGCTGCAGGCGGTCGAGGTCTGAGAGGAACGGCCGGTCTGGCGTGCTCACCGGGACACCGTCGCGGCGGTAGGCGAGCCCGGGCACGGCGCAGAGGTCCGTACCCGCCGACGCGGCCCCGATCAGCTCGCCGATCGTCGATTCCCCTTCGCCGCGCACGACGACGTCGACCGCCGGCTCGTCGTCGAGGAGCTGGCGCCAGCAGAACGTCGGGTGCACATTCCCGGCGACCGTGAGGATGGCCGGATCGATTTGCTTGGCCGTACGGCATACCTCGCGGGCGTCCGGTTCCATCGCCGTGATCGCGGTGACGCCGACGATGTCCGGACGCCAGTCCGAGATCTCGCGGGCGATATCGGCGTGACCGTCTTGGAGCGACATCGCGTCATAGATCCTCACCTCGGCCCCTGCGGCTCGGGCATGACCGGCGAGGTAGACGAAGTGGAGCGGTAGCCACACACCGGCCGCCTCGACCACGCCGGAGTGGTACGGGGGAGTGATCAGGAGAAGGCGCGGCCGCACCCCCGCGGTAGATCGCCGGCCCAGCAGCCGGCTACGCCTCACCGTCCACCTCTTTCGCCGATACCGTGGCCGGCCGTGGCGGAGCGCGGCCCGGCGCCGGGTGGCTGGAGGTATCGGGACGACAGCGTTCGGCCTTCGAGGACGCGCCAGTGGCCGTCTTCGTGCACAAGCTGGTACTCCATCGTCATCTCGGAGGTGAAGACCGGCCCGCCGACGCCGCCCGGGCGGGCAGGCCGGTCATGGTAGGTCCACCGCTCCCGCGTGCGTACTGTGACCCCAGTCGCCGTGCGCGTCGAATCGAGCAGCGAGAAGTCTTCCAGCGAGCATTCGAGCACCAGTCCCGAGGCTCGCTTGAGATCCACAAGCGCGGCCACGCGCCGCACCTCTCCGGGCCCGGCCACTGCCGCCAGGGGGGCGAGGTCGCCGGTGCGGTACGCCGTGATCAGGGCATCGTCGTACGCCCGTGCCACTCCGGCAGTGGCCCAGCGCAGCCGCACGGCATCACACCCTGCCAGCGTGCTGGCGAAAAGCGCAATCCACGCCGCCGCGCGCACCGCGGCGGTCACGATCGCCCCACCAGGTAGAAGTTATGGATGGTGGGTGTGACCAGCACGACAACGTAGATCGTCACCACCATGAGGAGGAACGCCAGAAGGGTCAGATACGCCATGCGGCGGCCGCTCCAGCCGTGCAAGAGCCGGAAGTGCAGGATCACGCCATAGGCGATCCAGGTGGTCAGCGAGCTGGTCTCGATCGGGTCCCACGCCCAGTACCGGCCCCACGACTGGTAGGCCCAGAGCGAGCCAGCGACGATCATCACGCCGAGGAACAGGAACGCCAGCAGGAGGAACTGGTGGCCGTACAGGTCGGCCCGTTGCGGCGAAGGCAGCCGTGGCAGACGGCTGGGATCCCGTTCCTTGATCAGATACACCACGGCGCACGCTGCCGCGAGGATCACGGCGGCGCCGAACGCCTTGGCGAACGCGATGTGCAGGTACAGCCAGGCCGACTTGAAGATGATCGGCACCTCCTGCCTGACGTTGAACGCCGTGGCGGCCCCCCCGAGCAAGAGGAACGCCACCGGCAACACAAGCGCGCCCAGGCCGCGTAGCGCCCGCGTCACGAGCACCGCCACTAGGAAGAACGTGACCAGGACGAAGGCGTTGGCGGAGAGGACCTCGTAGCGGGAGGAGAACGGGCCATGTCCGACCTCGCGCCAACGCAGGGCGAGCGAGGCGGCGTGAGGGACGAGCCCGAGCGCCGCCACGGCGACACCCCATCGCGCGGCGCCGTCGCGCCGGAACGCCAGCGCGACGAAGAACAGCGCGGTCGCCAGCGCGTAGGCTGTGGCGGCAGCCCAGAAGGCGAGTAGCTGGTCGATCATGCTTTCCCCCCAGGTTCGGCGTCGCGATTATCGCTACACTCGTCCCACTCTGCCAACAGCGCCTCGTTGCCCCGGTTTACCCACACACGGCCGGCCATCTCTGCCCCCTCGCCGGCGATGCACGCCACGCCGGCGGGAAACAGCAGCAGCGTCGCGCCCAGCAGCACGAGGGCGAATCCGGCGTACACCGCCGTCATCCCTGGCGAACGGCTGAAGGTGAATCCGGCCCAGCGCGACACCTGCACCAGGCGTGCCTGCGCCGTTCCGAACTGAAAAAACGATCCCGGGCGCAGGGCGGTGACGACGCCCTCGTGCTCCTCCCAGATGCTCAGTGCTCCGGTCCCGGTTGCATCGTCGAGACGGCGCTCCCCCCGCACCCCCAGGCGCACCGCTGCGCCGCCAGGCGCGGTGAACGTGGCGGACGCGGCAAACCTGCTTCGGGCGCGCAGGTGCAGCGCCCGCACCCCGAGGCCTGGCACGTCGACGACCAACGCGAGGCCCGTGGGAATCGCCTGGAAGATCGTGGCAGCGCGAGTTTGCACGCCGTGGGCGCGGTCAACGAACGCCTCTGCCGTGGCCATTCCAGGCCGCTCCAGGAGCACGCGGCTACCTCGGTCTGCCGCGAACCCCAATTGATGCAGGAACGGATCAAAGGCGAGCAAGGTGACGCGCAGCGCCGGCGGCGCCGCCGGCGCCAGCAGGCCACGGGCTCGCGCGAAGACCGCCCGCGGCGCCCTCAGATCCAAGGTCTCCCCCTCCGCCACCTCAAACGCGCCCGTATCGTGGAACGCCTGCTGCATGCCGGTTGCCGCCATGAGGACGAGCAGGCCGGCATGGAAGACCACTCCGCCGAACAGCGCCGGACGGTTGCGGAACAGCGCGGCGCCGTGCGCGCGAAAACCGTGCCGTTCCGTCAGGAACTGGGTGAGGTTTGCGTTCCCCCGACGGGGCAGCGTTGCCGCGGCCGGCGGCATGACGCCCCGCCACACGGCAGCCAACCCGCGGGCCCGATATGCGGTACACGTTGCGGTGTTGAGAAACAGCAGTCCGCAAGCGACCAGAAATGGCCAACTCGAGAACGGGTTCCTCCCGCCGGGCACGCTTGTTTGGCTGCCGCCCAGCCAGGTTGCGAGGCCACAGAACGCGGCGATGAAAAGCAGGAGAGAGAGCGTGAGGCGGACGGAGCGCAGCCCGCGAAAAATGGTCCCCACCACGGCACCCCGCCGATCAGTGACCCCAGCCGTCGTTACCACACCCGCAGTTGCTCTGCCCCCACGTGGCGGTGTTGCTCGTCGGGTAGCTGTTGATGCGCAGTCCCTGGTTGCCCGAGGGGAGCTGCAGGTACGGGGCGGCGTCGGTCGCGAGCACCCCATTGATCGAGCTGCTATTCGACGGGCAGACCAAGAGCCCGGGCCGGGCGGTGCCGTGTGGGATCGCGCTGTGGCAGTTGAAACACTTGATGGGCCCGCCGCTGGGTGGACTGGTAGTGTGCTGGCTGAGGGTGTGTCGTGGAAAGCGACTGTTGGCAAAGGTGGCGCTGTGGCAATTGGCGCAAAACGTCCCGGCTGGCATCCCAGAGGTCGTCCCCCCAACGGTGCCGTCCCACTTGGTGTTGGGCCCCTTGAGGATGAAGCCCGCGGTCGAGCCGTGCGGGCCGTTGGGGTCGGCGGTGTTGTCGGATTCGTGGCAGTCGCTGCAGGTCATTGTGCTGGTGCGCGTCCACGGCGACAGGATGTTGGATGTTGCGCCCAGGTTGCTGCCGGCCGAAGCCAGGACTGGGTGGTAACTGCCGTAGTTGCTGCCAGAGTTCGTGTTGTTCGGGTTGAACTCGCGCGCGGTGTCGGTC
>JAJXUY010000099.1 GCA_021782525.1 Acidobacteriota bacterium
TGCCACTTCTACTTAGGGTCCGGCGACCCGAAGAACATGCCGGTGCTGCGGGCCGAGCTGCTGCGCTCGGTGTACCGCAACGACTTCACCACCGCCGGCAAGATCCTCGGCCGGATCGGCGGCGCCCGAAAGCTCACCCCGGCCGTGCTCAAGGAGTGGTTCTACTACTTCTACCAGTGCACCGAGTGCCGGCGCTGCTCCGTGTTCTGCCCGTACGGCATCGACACCGCCGAGATCACGATGCTCGCCCGCGAGCTGCTCAACCTCGTCGGTCTGAACATCAACTGGGTCATCGAGCCGGTCGCCAACTGCGACCGCACCGGCAACCACCTCGGCATCCAGCCACACACGTTCAAGGACAACATCGAGTTCCTCGTCGACGAGCTCGAGGACGCGACCGGGGTCCGCGTCGACCCCTCGATCAACCGCAAAGGGGCGGAGCTGCTGTTCGTGGTGCCGTCCGCGGACTACTTCGCCGAGCCCGGGATCTACACGTTCATGGGCTATCTCCTCCTCCTGCACGCCCTCGGCGTCGACTACACGCTCTCCGCCTACGCCTCCGAGGGCGGCAACTTCGGCCTGTTCACCTCGCACGACACGATCAAGCGGCTCAACTACAAGATCTACCACGAGGCGAAGCGGCTCGGCGTCAAGTGGATCCTCGGCGGCGAGTGCGGCCACATGTGGCGGGTGATCCACCAGTACATGGACACGATGAACGGCCCGGCCGACTTCCTCGAGCCGCCGGTCAGCCCGATCACCGGCACCGCGTTCACCAACGCCGCGGCGACGAAGATGGTGCACGTCTGCGAGTTCACCGCCGACCTGATCAAGCACGGCAAGCTCCGGCTCGACCCGGCGCGCAACGACCACCTGCGCGTCACCTTCCACGACTCGTGCAACCCGGCGCGCGCGATGGGGATCCTCGAGGAGCCGCGCTACATCCTGCGCTCGGTCGTCAACAACTTCTTCGAGATGCCGGAGAACACGATCCGCGAGCAGACGTTCTGCTGCGGCGGCGGCGCCGGTCTCGGCAACGACGAGAACATGGAGATGCGCCTGCGCGGCGGCCTGCCGCGCGCCAACGCGGTCCGCTTCGTGCACGAGAAGCACGGCGTCAACCGCCTCGCCTGCATCTGCGCCATCGACCGCGCCGTGCTCACCACGCTGATGGAGTACTGGGTCCCGGAGGTGGACGTGTCGGGCGTGCACGAGTTGGTGGGCAACGCGCTCGTGATCGACGGCGAGAAGCCGAGGAACACCGATCTGCGGGGCCGGCCGCTGGCCGGCGGAAAGGGTGACGCCGATGCGTGACCGCGGCAGGATCGTCACCGGCCTGGCCGTCTTCGTCGCCGTGGCGCTGGCGCCGGTCTGGCAGGCGGCGCTGCACGGGGCGGCCCGCCGGCCGGAGCCGAAGATCGTGACCACCGCGAAGCAGTGCGTCGAGCCGACCGCCGCGATGCGGCGCGATCACATGGACCTGCTCTACGCCTGGCGCGACACCGTCGTGCGCCGCGGCCAGCGCTCCTACCTGGCGGCGGACGGCAAGACCGTGACGATGAGCCTCACCGGCACGTGCATGAAGTGTCACCCGAACAAGAAGGAGTTCTGCGACGCCTGCCACAACTACCTCGCGGTCTCCCCGTACTGCTGGGAGTGCCACATCGAGCCGAAGGAGAAATCGTGATGGGACAGGACCGCAGGGGGTTCCTCAAGCTCGCCGGTCTGGCCGCGGTCTGCGCCACGGCCAGGGAGTCGCTCACCCGGCTCGCCGGCGCGGCCGGCACCGAGCCGCGGCCATCCGCCAAGGCGCCGAAGGTCCGCTGGGCGATGGTCGTGGACCCGCGCCGTTGTCTCGAGCAGCAGAACTGCACCGCCTGCATCGACGCCTGCGACCACGCCCACAACGTCCCGGCGTTCACCAACCCGCGCCACGAGGTCAAGTGGATCTGGAAGACGCGCTTCGACGAGGCGTTCCCGGACCAGGACTCGCGCTACATCGACCCGGCGCTCACCTCCGAGGCCGTGCTGGCGCTGTGCAACCACTGCGACAACCCGCCGTGCGTGCGCGTCTGCCCGACCCAGGCGACGTGGAAGCGCGACGACGGCATCGTGGCGATGGACTGGCACCGCTGCATCGGCTGCCGCTACTGCATGGCTGCCTGCCCGTACGGCTCCCGCAGCTTCAACTGGGAGGACCCGCGCCCGCACATCGCGCACGAGAACCCCGACTTCCCCACCCGCACGAAGGGCGTCGTGGAGAAGTGCACGTTCTGCGACGAGCGCATCGATCGCGGCGAGCTGCCGGCGTGCGTGGTCGCGTGCAAGGAGAAGGCGCTGGTGTTCGGCGACCTGAACGATCCCGACTCCGAGGTGCGGCGCCTCCTGCGCACGCGCTTCGCGCTGCGCCGCCGCGCCGGCCTCGGGACGCAACCGGAAGTGTTCTACCTAGTGTGAGGTGACCATGCTCGAAAAGGCACTCGTCGGGGGTCGCGGATACTGGCGCTGGATCTTGGCACTCGGGGTCGTGATCGCCCTCGGGCTCGTCTCGTACCTGCGGCAGTTCGCGTTCGGCCTCGGCATCACCGGCCTCTCCCGCGACGTGACGTGGGGGTTGTACATCGCCCAGTTCACGTTCCTGGTCGGTGTCGCGGCGTCGGCCGTGATGGTCGTCCTCCCCTACTACCTGCACAACTTCAAGATGTTCGGCAAGCTCACGATCCTCGGCGAGTTCCTGGCGATCTCCGCGGTGACGATGTGCATGCTCTTCATCTTCGTCGACATGGGCCAGCCGACGCGCGTCCTCAACGTGATGCTCTACCCCACGCCGCACTCGCTCATGTTCTGGGACATGGTGTCGCTCTCCGGCTACCTCGTCCTCAACGTGGTGATCTCGCACGTGACGCTCGCCGCCGAGCGCAACAGCGTCCCGCCCCCCCGCTGGATCAAGCCGGTGATCATCCTCTCGATCCCGTGGGCGGTCAGCATCCACACCGTCACCGCGTTCCTCTACTCCGGCCTCGCCGCGCGGCCGTTCTGGATGACGGCGATCCTGGCGCCGCGCTTCCTCGCCTCCGCGTTCTCCGCCGGCCCCGCGCTCCTCATCCTGTTCTGCCTCGTGCTCCGCCGCGTCACCCGCTTCGACGCCGGCCGCGAGCCGATCCAGCGCCTCGCGATCATCGTGACGTACGCGATGTTGATCAACGTCTTCTTCGTCCTGATGGAGCTGTTCACCGCCCTGTACAGCAACATCCCCGAGGACGTGGAGCACTTCAAGTTCCTCTTCGTCGGGCTCGAGGGCAACACGACCCTGGTGCCGTGGATGTGGGCTTCGGCGGTGCTCTCGGTCGCGGCGCTCGTGCTCCTCGTCAACCCGAGGACGCGGCACGACGAGCGCACGCTGGCCGCGGCGTGCGTCGCCGTCTTCCTCGGGCTCTGGATCGAGAAGGGGCTCGGGTTGATCATCGCCGGGTTCGAGCCTTCGCCGCTCGGCGCCGTGACCGCCTACACCCCGACCGTTCCCGAGATCTCGATCACGCTGGGCATCTACGCCTTTGGCCTCCTGCTCATCACGCTCCTGTACAAGATCGCGTTGTCGGTCAGGGGCGAGACGGCGGCGTAACGGCAGCGGCTCACACGCGCGGCCGCGGCGCCCGCAGCCGCACCCGGGGGAGGGACGGATGGCGAACGGCACGCGCCGCGTGGTGATCGTCGGGGCCTCGGCGGCCGGCCTGCGCTGCGCCGCCCGCCTGGTACGCCTGCGGCCCGACTGGGCCGTCACCGTCGTCGAGCAGCGCGAGGTGTTCTCGTACGCCGCGTGCGGCCTGCCGTACGTGCTCTCCGGCGATGTCGACGACGCCGCGGCGCTGCGCCGCACCAGCGACGGCGCCGTGCGCGACGCCGAGTACTTCGCCGCAGTCAAGGGCGTGGCGGTCCTCGCCGGGCGACGCGCCGACGCGATCGACGCCGCCGGGCGGACGCTGACCGTGACCGGCCCGGACGGCCGTGCCGAACGGCTGGAGTGGGACGAGCTCGTGCTCGCGACGGGCGCCTCGGCGTGCCGCCTGCCGGGGCAGCCCGACCACCCCCGGGTCCGCTCGCTCCACCTCCTCGAGGACCTCGAGCCGCTGCTCGGCGGCCTGCGCCGCGGCGCGATCGCCCGTGTCGCGATCGCCGGCGCCGGTCTCGTCGGCTGCGAGCTGGCCGAGGCGTTCCGCGCGTTGTGGGGCGCCGAGGTCGTGCTGCTCGAGGCGGCCGCCGCGCCGCTCTCGGGGGTCGTCGACGCCGAGATCGGCACGGTGGTTGCCGCCACCCTGCGGCGGGCCGGGGTGGAGCTGCGCACCGGCGCCCCGGTCGCTGCGATCACCGCCGGCGACAAACGGGTCGAGTTGACGGCCGCGGGTGAGCGACTCGGCGCCGACGCGCTGGTCGTCGCCGTCGGCGTCCGTCCCGAGGTGGCGCTCGCCCGGGACGCCGGCATCGCGTTGGGCGCCACCGGCGCCATCGCGGTCGACGACCGCCTCGCGACCGGCGTCGCTCACGTCTGGGCGATCGGCGACTGCGCCGAGGTGCGCCGGCGGCCGGACTGGGGCGCCGCCTGCATGCCGCTCGGCTCGCTCGCCAACCGGCAGGGGCGCACGCTGGCCAACATCCTCGCCGGGCGCGACGAGCGTTGCGCCGGCGCCGTGGGCGCGGTTGCGGCGAAGGTGTTCGACCTCAACGTGGCGGCCACCGGTCTCACTCGCGCCCGCGCCGAGGCGCTCGGGCTGGCCGCGCGCTCCGTGTGGATCACGGCCCACGACCGCGCCCACTACTGGCCCGAGGCGAAGGAGATCGTGATTCACCTCGTGTACGAGCCCGCGACCCGGCGCGTGCTCGGGGTGCAGGCGGTCGGCGCCGGCGAGGTCGCCAAGCGGGTGGACGTGGCGTCGTCGCTGATCGCCCGCGGCGCCGACCTTGCGGCGCTGGCCGACCTCGAGCAGGCGTACGCGCCGCCGTACGCCCCCGCGATCGACCCGCTCGCCACGGCGGCGTTCGTCGCCTTAAACCAGGAGGATGGGCTCGTCGCGCGGCGGCCCGACGACCTCCGGCCCGGCGACCGCCTGCTCGACGTGCGCCACCCCGGCGAGCGCGCCGGCCGCCCGATCCCCGGCGCGACCACCATCCCCCTCGAGGAGCTGCGCGCGGCGCTACCGCTCCCCGCCGGCGGCCCCTGGCTCGCGGTCTGCGAGCGCGGCGCCAGGTCCGCGGAGGCCGCGCGCCTGGTGCGGTCGGCGGGCGGCTCGGCGAGCTACCTCGGCGGCGGCCTGCAGCTGCGGGCGATGATGGGCCTGGAGCGCGAGCCGTGAGGCGCGGGCTGGGCCAGCGAGGCGGCACCTTGTTCCTGTACCATGGCCGCCGTGGGTGAGCGTCCCGATTCCGCGACGATGCTGCCGGTCATGCTCGACGTTTCCGGCCGCGACTGCCTCGTCGTCGGCGGCGGCGAGGTCGGCCGGCGCAAGGCGCTCGCGCTGCTCGATGCCGGCGCCCGGGTCACCGTCGTCGACCCCGACCCGATGGCCGCGCTCGCGGCGCTGGCAAACGCCGGCCGGCTGCGGCTCGAGCGCCGCGCCTACCGCGCGGGCGAGGCCGCTCGGTACCGCCTCGTCTACGCCGCCACCAACGACCACGAGACCAACCGCCGGGCCGCGGCGGACGCCGAGGGAGCGGGGGTCTGGGCCAACGTCGCCGACGAGCCGGAGCTGTGCACGTTCCACGTGCCGGCGCGCGTCCGCCGCGGCGCCCTGCAGGTCGCCATCGCATCCAACGGCGAGGCGCCGTTCGCGGTCCGCCGCCTGCGCCAGCTCCTCGAGCGCCGCCTCGCGGGCGACTGGGCCGCGTGGATCGCCGCGGCGGCCCGCTTCCGCACCCGTGTCCGCACGCTTGCGGTCGCACCCGAGGAGCGGGAACGCCTCTTCGACAGCTTCTTCGCCGCCACGGTGGCGCCGCAGGCGCTGAGCGCGCGCGTGCCCGCCGCCGAGGAGGAAGCCGCCTGGATCGCGGGAGCCACGGCGCCGGCCGGCGCGGCGGCCGGGCGCGGCTTCGTCTCGCTCGTCGGCGCCGGTCCGGGCGACCCCGGCCTGCTCACGCTGCGCGCTCGCCAGCGGCTGCTGGCCGCCGACGTGGTCGTCTACGACCGCCTCGCGGAGCCGGTGCTCCCCCCCGACCTGCCCGCGTCCGTCGAGCTCCACTCCGTCGGCAAGGAGGCCGGCCACCACCCGGTCCCCCAGGGTGAGATCAACGCGCTG
>JAJXUY010000100.1 GCA_021782525.1 Acidobacteriota bacterium
GCGGAGTGGACCACCCCGAAGAACGAGAACAGGGCGAGGATCCCCAGGTAGAGCGCGGAGCGCTTCAGGCGGCGGTCGATCAGCTCGGCGAGGAACGCGCCCCAGAGCATCGCGGTCAGGATGAAGCCGTTGCCGAGGGCCACCGTCACCAGCGCCTCGGGCAGCTCCTTGCCGGCGGCGGCGAGCAGCTGCACGAACCTGTCGGGCGGGATGAACGTGCCGTACTTGATCGCGAGCAGGCGCGCCACGGTCGGGAAGTACGCGAACGCCACCGCCGGCGCGTGGCGCGCCGGGCACGCGAGGAACGCCTGCACCATGATGTCGAGCGCGACGAAGATGAGGATCGGCGCCAGCACCCCGCGCGGGATGAGCTCGACGATGTAACCGACGTAGCCGAGGATGCCGCCGAGGCCGATGAAGGCGCCGGTGAGCACGGTGTAGCCGGCGCGCGCCCCCATCCCCTTGTACGCCGGCTGGCCGATGTACGGCGTCGACTGCGCGACGCCGCCGCACACGCCGGCGACCAGCGTGGCGATCGCCTCGGTGAGCAGGATGTCGCGCGTCTTGAAGTCGTCGCCCGCCACCCGCGCGCTCTCGGTGACGTTGATGCCGCCGACCACGGTCAACAGCGCGAACGGCGCCGCCAGCGGCAGGTACTTCAGCGCCGCCACGAACCCCTTGACGAACAGCAGCGTCGGGACCGGGAAGCCGAAGTGGAGATCGGCGGCGGGGAGCGGCTTGTAGACGCCGCCGACCCAGCCGTGCGGCCCGAGCAGGTAGTAGAGCGCGGTGCCGATGGCGATCGCGGCGAGCACGCCGGGAACGTTCTTCGGCAGCCGGATGCGCGCCACCAGGTTGTACAGGATCAGGCCGAGCGCCACCATGCCGACGAGCGGCATCCCGAAGACGTCGAGCAGCGGCACGAAACCGATCAGGGCGAGCCCGATGCCGGCCAGCGAGCCGAGCAGCCCGGCCTGCGGCACCATCTTCTGCACCCACCCGCCGCAGAACGAGAGCACGAGCTTGATCACCCCGATCATGACCATCGTGGCCATGCCGATGTACCAGGTCATCATCGCGGCGTCGTGGGGCGCCATCCCCTGCGCCTTGAGCGACACGAACGCGGGGCCGAGCACCACGAGCGCGATCCCGATCGTCGAGGGCGTGTCGAGGCCGAGCGGCATCGCCGTGACCCGGGGGTTGCCCGTCTTGCGCGCCAGGCGGAACGCCATCCAGGTGTAGACGAGGTCGCCGAACAGCACGCCGAACGCGGTGCCGGGGAACATCTTCGTGTACACGATGTCGGCCGGAAAGCCGAACGCGAAGACGAGGATCCCGGCCAGGAACGACAACACCGTCACGTTGTCGAACATCAGGCCGAAGAAGCCGTTGACATCGCCGATGGCGAACCATTCGTACCTGCGACTCTGGCTCATGGGTGTCTCCCCGCGGGTGTGGGACCGTCCGGCGGGCCCGGCGCGCGCGGAGCGCGGGCGTGCATGGAGCTGGGAACGGCTCGCCGGATCATCGGCGAATAGTAGCAAGAACCGCGCGCGGTCCTGCGATCCGTTCGGGCCCGCTCAGGCGCGCACGAAGTCGGGGCGCGGCCGCCGCGGGATCAGGCCGGCCTCGTGGGCGCGACGGTAGAACAGCTCGACGCCGCGCCGGCCGCGCTCGCCGTAGTCGAGCGTGACCTCGTTGACGTACATCCCGACGAAGCGGTCGCCCTTGGCGTGATCCAGCCCGCGCCCGAACGCGAGGGCGTGCGCGAGCGCCTCCTCGCGGTGCTCGAGCGCCCAGCGGATCGAGGCCTCGAGCACCCCGGCGACCTGGCGCATCAGCGGCTCGCCGAGGTCGCGGCGGATCGCGTTGCCGCCGAGCGGCAGCGGCGTGCCGGTCTCCCCGGTCCACCACTCCCCGAGGTCGGCGACCTTGACGAACCCCTCGTCGGCGAACGTGAGCTGGCCCTCGTGGATGACCACGCCCGCGTCCGCCTCCCCCCGTCGCACGACGTCCATGACCGCGTCGAATGGGACGTCGGCGCACCGCGCGGCGGGCTGCCAGAGCTGCAGCGCGAGGCGGGCGGAGGTGAGCGCGCCCGGCGTCGCCACGGTCATGCCGGCGAGGTCCTCCCGCGCCAACGGCCGGCGCGCCAGCACGATCGGGCCGTAGCCGTCCCCGAGCGAGGCGCCGGAGTTGAGCAGGGCGTAGCGGTCGTCGAGGTACGCGAAGGCGTGCAGCGACACCGCCGTCACCTCGTACACGCCGTCCTTGGCCTTCTGGTTCAGCGTCTCGATGTCGGCCAGCGTCTCGGCGAAGCGCAGCCCGTCGGCCCCGACCTTGCCGTGCACGACGGCGTAGTGCATGAACGCGTCGTCGGCGTCCGGCGAGTGCGCGATGCGGATCAGTCGTGACATGGTGCCCCCCGGCCCGAACTCGGGCACGCGATTCTAGCCGACGCCCCCCGTCGTCCCGCTGGCCAGGAGCGCGGCGATCGGCGCGTCGGCGAGCAGTGCGGCGAGCGCGCCGGCCGCGCGCTCGGCTCCGACCGCCCCGGCCGGCAGGTAGGCGACGAGCCACGCGCGCCGGGTCTCGGGGCGCACCCGCACGCGCTCGGAGTCGGTGATCGGCGTCCCGAAAGGGCCGGCGGCGTCGGCGAGCAACGGCTTGCCGTCGAGCTCGTACGGCCCGCGCAGCGAGAGCATCGCCTCCCCCGGCGTTCCCGCCCTGAGCGTGAACGGGGGCGCGGCGGAGCCGGTCGCCATCACGCACGCCGGCACCACGAGCGCGAGCGACAGGCAGTTGTTGAGGTCCACCAGGGGATGGATCGCTGGCAGCTCCTCCCCCTTGAGCACGCGCCGCAGCAGCGCCTCCGACGACGGGCGGTGGCGGGTGGGATCGCAGCCCGCCTGCCGGAAGAGACGGCGCACCGCGGCCGCCGTTGGGTGCTCGGCCAGGCGGCCGAGGGTGTGGCTCGCCCGCACCTGCTCCGCCGCGTCCGCGCGCAGCGCAGCGACGCTTTCGCGCGCCCCGTCTCGCAGCTCGAGGTCCGCCCACCACAGCAGCCAGTCATCGAGCTGGTGCCGGACCGGCGGTGGGAACGCCGTCGTCTCCTCGTCGACCATCACCCCTCCCGGCCGGCGCGCGGCCTCAGCCCCCGGGTCCGGCGTCGCCGTCCGACTCCATGTGGAAACGCCGCAGGACGTGGTGGAGAACCGGGGCGAGCATGACACCCGCGAGGACCAGGAAGACGACGCCCGCGAACAGGGCGTACAGGCCGGCCAGCCACTTCCCCGCGGTCGTGTGCAGCGGGTCGACCGGCCCCATGCCGCCAAGCAACATCGCGGCGTTGAGGAACGAGTCCGACCAGGCCAGCCCCTCGACCCAGTGGTAGATCGCCATGCCGAGCGCGAGCGTCCCCGCGGCCAGCGGCAGCAGCGCGAACGCCCCCGAAACCATGTGCCGCGCCAGGTGCCACGGTCGATGGCGGAACCGAGTCGTGTCGGGGTCCATCACGCCTCCCTGGACGCCGCGGGCATCGGCGCCGCGTCTGGAACGAGCGCCGCCCGCGCGCCCTACGTCCACAGCAGGCCCAACCCCCGCGCCTGCGCCAGCAGCCGCGCGTGCAGCCCGGCCAGGGCGGTCCACACCTCGTCCGCCATCGGGCGGGCGGTCGGGTACAGCCCTTCCTTCAGGCGCGCCGGCGCGCCGAAGTAGATCGCGTCCGTGAACACGCTCGCCAGCGCCTCGCGTCCGGCGAGCAGCGGCGGCAGCATCAGCCCGACCGACGACACGCCGGGGCCGACGTACGGCAGGTGGCCGAGCTCGCGCACCTTGAAGTTGCACTCTCGCGCCGCCCGGCTCAACCGCGCCGAGCGGTCCCGGTCCGGCGCCGCGACGTCGTCGAAAGCGACCACCTCGGTGCTGTGCGGCCCGTACACCGCGCCTCGGCGCGCGACCGTCTCGCCCCAGCCGCGCCGGCGGGCGGCCGCCAGGGCCCGCGCCCACATCACGCCGAGGCCCAGCCCGGCGATCCTCTCCGGCGCGATCCCCTCGCCCGCGAAGCGCCCCTCGCCGTCCGAGTTGCCGTCGAAGAACGCCGCCTGGGCCAGCCACTCGACCGGGTCGGAAACGATCAGGACCAGGCCCGAGTACGCCGCGCGCCGCGCCTCGGCGAGGAAACCGCGCAGGATCGCGCGGTTCGGCGTCAGCTGCACCAGCCGCACCTCGCCGGAGGTGCCGAGCGGCGGCACCCCTCTGGTCGCGGCGAACAGGAAGGCGTCGCACCTCCGGAAGATCTCCTCCGGCGTGCCCGTCCGCACGAGCGGCAGTTCGCCGGAACCGCGCCAGCGCGCGATCGAGCCGAGCTCGAGCAGCCAGCGCTGCTGGTTCGCGGCGTCGACGTCGTGGATCACCAGCTCGCGGATCCCCGACACGCGGCTCGGCGCGGCGGCCAGCGCCGTCGCGGCGACGCCCCCGACCCGCCCGAGCCCGGCGAGACCGACCGACCAACCGCGTTTGCGGGTCGGCTCGGCGAGCCGGGCGAGCCCGCTCACGACGCCAGGAACTCCCGCGAGGTAGGTCCATGACCCCCGCGACCGGGGCCGCCGCCGCAGCGCCTCGAGCCCGAGGCCGGGCCGGTACCACGGCGGCGCGACCCATGGCTCCCGCCGGGGATCTCCCGGCCGCGGCGCGAGCACCAGCTCCGGTTCGGGGAGCGACCGCCGCCGCGGGCCCCAGCCGAGACGCTCGGCGGTGACGGCGTCGTCCGCCACGGCGGCGCGCCCCTGGCCGAACAGCTTCATCGCTCCCTCCCGCTCTCGAAATGGGCGGCGTGCGTCTCCGGCAGCAGGCGCGCGAGCGCCTCGATGTCCTCGCCGACCAGGTCGCTCGGGAAGCGGTCGCGCGGCGGCAAGAACCCCTGCGGCACCGGAGGGCACCGCGGCGTGCGCACGACGGCGCTCAAGTCCTGCACCGCCAGCAGCCGCCCCTCGCGCGTCCGGAACGTCTCCTCGAGCGCCAGCAGCAGCGTGCGGCCGCGGTGCAGCACCAGGCGCGAGAAGTCGAGCGCTTGGGCGGCGTCGAGCCCGAGGTGGTGGGGGTAGTGGTACGGCAGGCAGTCGTTGAGCGACGGCAGCAGCGACCCGATCTCCAGCGGGTCGCGCCCGCGGATGCTCCAGCCGCCGACGTAGGGGACCATCGCGCTCTCGCGCAACACGCCCTTCCACCCGGGCACGACGGCGTCGCAGCGGTGCGGGATGCCGCGCAGGTCGAGCGCGGCGCGCACCGATGCGCTGGTCACGCCGATCAGGACCTCCCGCACCGGCAGCCCCACCTCCTGCGCCGTCTCGTACAGCCGTACGACCGCCTCGGCGCTCTCGAGGAACGGGGCGAGCACGATCGCGTTGCGCGCCAGCTCGCGCGCGACCGCGAGCTGCAGCTCGAGCGACGGGCTGCCGACGCGCGGGAGCGTGCCCCCCTCGAACCCCTGCCAGGTGAGACAGCGCTCGAGGTCGACCGCGAGCGTCGGGCCGTTGCCGACGAGGTCGCGCGAGAACTGCCGTCCGAGCCCGAGCGTCACCCAGCGCCGCCGTGGCGGCTGGTCGCCCAGGATCTCGATCGCCCACTGCACGACGCGTCGCTTGAGCCGCTCTTCGCTCAGGTGCAGCAGCGCCCGGCCCGGCTTCAGCCCGGCGAAGAACTCGGCGGTCGCCGCGCGGCCGCCGTCGAGCGCGTGCCGCACCGCCGGCGCGGCCGCATAGGGAGGCTGCAGCACGTTCTCGACGTCCCAGAGCAGGACGAGCGGGTTCTCCAGACGCAGGACCGCGAGCCCATCCTCGAGCCCCGCCGCATCCCTCGCGGGCGCCGCCCCCACGCGGTGGAGCGCGCTCGCGAGCGCGTCTCCCTTCCCCGGCGGCAGCACGGCGAACAGCATCCCCGCATCGAGCCAGCGGCCGAGCGCCTCGGCGAGAAGGCGCTGCAGCCGTGCGCCGCCGTCGCCCTCGGGCGACAGCACGATCGTCTCGACGAGAGCGCCCTGCCCGAGCAGACGGCCGCCGGCGGGCTGCGCCAGGCCCTCGTCCCCCAGCACCACGGGAAGCGCGGCGGCCGGCACGGTGCGCCACGCCAGCGAGGCCAGCGCGACGGGGTCCGACCCGCCACTCGTGAGCGTGCACGCGGTGGCGGCGTCGAGGGAGGCGGCGTCCGCGCCCGTGAGCGTGATCCCCCCCGCAGGCTCCAGAGCGGCCAGTCCCACGGCCCCGCTGC
>JAJXUY010000101.1 GCA_021782525.1 Acidobacteriota bacterium
TTCGAGAGCGTGCAGAACGACATGAACTTCTACTGGTCGAAGGACGAGGTCGTCAAGCGCCTCGACGACAAGATGACCGTCGCCTTCCACGCCGTCCTCGACATGTCGGAGAAGAAGAAGGTGTACATGCGCAACGCGGCGTACATGGTCGCGATCGAGCGCGTCGCCACCGCGATGAAGCTGCGGGGCTGGGTGTAGGAGCGTAAGAACGTGGTCCGTGGTCAGTGGACCGTGGCCAGTAGAGACGGGACACCGGACACCTGAGTGTGACGTAGACGCAAGCAGCCGATGATCAGGGGGCCCTCCGGGGCCCCCTCTGATTTCGACCTCGACGCGCGCCTGGACCTCCCCCTGTCGTTCTCGGACCATGGACCACGGGCCACGGACCACGTCTCTTCTGCTCTCCGTCTCTCTCGGACCACGGACCCCGGACCACGTCTCTTCTGCTCTCCGTCTCTCTCGGACCACGGACCCCGGACCACGGACCACGTCTCTTCTGTTCTCCTGCCCTGCTGCTACGATCGTCACGATGACGATCGGGACCGCCGCGGTTCTGCTGGTGGTGGGGCTCGCCCTCTCGGCGTTCTTCTCCGGGGTCGAGACGGCGCTCACGGCGCTGCCGCACTCGCGGGTGACCGCCCTCGCGAGGCGCGGCGGCCGCGCCTCGCGCTGGGCGTGGCGGCGGTGGCTGGGGCGGCCGCAGCGGGTCCTGACCGCGATCCTGGCCGGCAACACGCTGGTCAACGTCGGCCTCTCGGCCGTGGCCACCGACGTGGCCGTCAACATCTTCGGGGACCGCGGGATCGGCCTCGCGGTCGGGGTCATGACGCTGGTCGTGCTGCTGTTCGGCGAGGTCACCCCGAAGACGCTGGCGCGCGCCGGGCCCGAGACGCTCGCCGGCCGGACGATCGTCGCGGTCGCCCTCCTCGAGTGGCTGCTGACCCCGGTCGTCGTCCCGTTCCTCGGCCTCGCCCAGCTCGTGGCCCGCGTCCGGCGGGTCGAGCTGGGGCGCTCCCCGACCCCCGCCCGGCCGGAGGACGTTCGCTACCTCCTCGCCGTCGCGCGGCAGCAGGGGCACGTCTCCGAGCAGCAGCACGCGATGCTCGAGGCGGTGCTGCGCTTCGAGGGGGCGCACGTCCGCGACGTGCAGCTCCCGCGCACCGACGCGGTCTTCATCTCCGACGCGCTGACGATCGACGAGGTGCGCGAGCGGGTGCTCCGCCACGGGTACTCCCGCTACCCCGTCTTCCACGGCCGCGACGACAACGTGACCGGCGTCCTGCTCGCCAAGGACCTGATGCGGCCCGAGGCGCGCGCCGGGGCGTGGACCTCGTTCCTGCAGCCGGCGCTGTTCGTCCCCGAGAGCCAGCGCGTGGTCGACCTGCTGCGCGAGATGCGCGAGCGGCGCAGCCACATCGCCCTCTCGGTCGACGAGTACGGGAACGTCGCGGGCCTGGTGACGCTCGAGGACCTGCTCGAGATGATCGTGGGCGACATCCAGGACGAGTTCGACACCAGGGAGCCCGCCGTGCGCGCGGAGGCGCCGGGGCGCTGGCTGGTGCGCGGGTCGCTGCCGCTCGACCGCCTCGCCCGCCTCACGGGCCGGCCGATCCAGCGCGCCACCGACTACACGTCGGTCGCGGGGTTGCTGCTCGCCCTCGCCGGGCGCGTGCCCGAGGTCGGCAGCCGTTTCGAAGTGGACGGGCTGGCGTTCGAGGTCGCCGAGGCCTCGGCCCGCCGCATCCACCAGGTGCGCGTCACGATCGCGGCACCAGCGGTTTGACCAGGGGGTTGCCGGGTCGGTTCATGCGCCGGAAGGTCCGCCGCATGAGGAAATACTCGTTGATCGGACGATCGTCGTCCAGCGCCGCAGTCGTGGGAGCGCGGCTGATGAGGTCCGCGAGTGGGAATTCCTGAGCGAGGACCAGATCGATCTGAGCCGCGGCCGTGGCTGCCGGTCCCCATTCCAGCATGTCTCGCACTGCGGCGGGTGGCATCCGGCCAGCCAGTTCTCGTGCCGACGTCGCTGGAATCGGTTCCGCGCTTGCGAGAAAGTGGAACCCCCAGCCTTCCAGGGAGCGGAAGACGCGCACGTACGGGAAGGAGGCGCGGAGCGCCTGGGCAAAGGCGGCGACCATCGTCGGTCCTCCCCACGGCAACCACTGCTGCACGATTCCGCCCGGCCGCAGGTGCTTCCTCACCGCCTCGTAGAACTCGCGGGAGTACAGCAGACTCGAGCCGGCCGCTTCCGGAGGCGGCGGCGGGTCGATGATGATCACGTCGTATGCCTCGCCGGACCGTTCCAGGTAGCGGCGCCCGTCGTCGATCGAGACCTTGGCGTTCGGCAACTTGAGAAGCTGCGGCCCATCGGGGTGAAAGTAGCCGAACAGCAACGGCACGCTCGGCACCAACTCGACGCCACGCGACTCAATGCCCCAGGAAAGCACCGAGCGGAAAGTCGTCCCCATCCCGAAGCAGATCGTCAGCGCCCTTCTGGCGGGCGTTCGCAGGAAGGCCAACGGCAGGTGCGCCATCATCTTCGTGACCGGCGTCAAGGTCGTCATGCCGATTCCGTTGACCAGCAGCTGCTTGCCCATCCCCTCGCCGCACGCGATCACCGTGGCCGTCGCGTCCCGGCGGACCACGGCGTTCGGGATGCCCTGATCGAAATCGGCGGTCGCAAGCGTGATAGCCACGGCGACCACGACCGCAACGCCCGGGATCCACAGGAGGCGGAGCGGCCTCGTTACGCCCGTTTGCAGCGACGGTCTGAGGCGGAGAGCCGCCACCAGGAACAGCAAGAGCGCCAGGGCAAGCACGGCCCAGCGCTCGCCGACGGCGGGCAACAGGAGAAAACCTGCCGCGAGGGGGCCGAGGATACAGCCCACCGTGTTGGTGGCGTAGGCCAGACCGGCGCGCCCGGGGTCGCCACGCGACCAGCGATCCACGAGTAACGGCGTGACGAACCCTAGAAGCGCGCAAAAGGGCCCAATCCCCAGGACCACGCGGATCAGCCCTCCGCCCATCCCGCCGGGAAGGGGCAAACGGAAGTCGGCCGCCAGCAACGACGACACACCAAGCACGCCGAGCGCGCTGAAGACGGCCACGCCTGGAGGGCGCGTGGCGATCGGAGCAGCGGAGCGCAACCGCAGGCGGTACAAGCGCGAGCCCGCGAAGGTGGCGACGAGGTACGTAGCGAGAATCAACGCGAAACTGTAAACGACCGTACCCAGGTAAGGCGTGAACTGCCGCGTCCAGATCACCTCCATCGCCATGCTCGCGAAGCCCGTGCTGAACAGCGCGGCTCCAGCTCCCTCGGACGAGTGCCACCCGGCGGCTGGGACCACGGCCGGTTCGACGGGCGGCGCCGACTCTTCATGCCCCCGGATCCAGTGGCGACTCACGACCAGCGCCAGCGTCCCGAGGAGGGCGTTCAGTCCTGCCGCAACGGCCAGCGTTCCGCGGAAGCCCAGGAGTTCGATCAACACGAACGCCGAGGCCAGCGTCCCACCCGTCGCCCCCATGACGTTGGCGAGGTACAGGTGGCCGAACGAGTACCTCGCCTGACGACCTGACACCAGCGAACGGATGGCCCCCATCGCGAGCGGGAACGTGGCTCCCATCCCGACACAGAACGGCAGCAACGCCACGCAAATCCAGGCCGCGGACGCGACGTAGTACGTGCCGGATCCCCACCCCACCCCGCCGCCTCCCAGGGCCAACAACCTCTGCCCGTACGCCAGGGCCACCGGCACCACAGCGCCGGATGACGCGATCAGCAACTCCGTCATTCCGTACCACCGCACCAACGTCCTGGGCCGATCGCCGGTGACGCGAGCCGCGAGTCGGCCCACGGACCAGCTCCCCAGGGCCAGCCCCGCCATGAAGACCGAGAGGACGATCGATACGGTGGGCGTGGTGACCCCGAAGCGGGCCATGGCCAATCGGAGCCAGACCACCTCGTAGACCAGGCCGCAAAAGCCGGAGACCACGAAGAAGGCGAAGAACGAGGGCATCACCCAGCGAGGGGATGCGAGTGCCCCAGCGGGCGCCTGGACGGGTCTCGCCTGCGGCATCGGGCCCGTCCGACCGGGATCAACCGCCATCATGTCACGTCCCCCAGGCGCGGGTCACGATCGCGGCACCAGCGGCCGCACCGCCGGCGTGATCGGCTGGTCCCCCGCGAGGGCCGCGATCACATTGTCCACGACCAGTTCGGCCATCGCCGCCCGCGCCTCGCGGGTCGCGGAACCGATGTGCGGCAGCAGCACGACGTCGCTGCGCCCCAGCAGGCCCGGGTGCACCACGGGCTCGCGCTCGTACACGTCCAGGCCCGCCCCGCCGAGAGCGCCGCTCTCGAGCGCCCGGACCAGCGCCTCCTCGTCCACCACCTCGCCGCGGCTGGTGTTGACCACGATCGCGCCGGCGGGCAGGAGGCCGAGGCGCCGCGCGTCGATCAGGCGCCGGGTCTGCGCCGTCAGCGGGCAGTGCAACGAGAGCACGTCAGCGCGCGCCAGCAACTCGTCGAGGTCGGCCACGAACTCCGCCTCGACCCCGTCGACCGGGCGCGGCGCGCGCCCGTGGTACGCGATTCTCATCCCGAAGCCGACCCCGCGCCGCGCCACCGCGGCGCCGATCCGGCCCATGCCGATGATCGCCAGAATCTTCCCCTGCAGCCCGGTCCCGAGCAGCAGCGCGGGCTGCCAGCCGGTGAAGGCGCCGCTGCGGACCATGCCGTCCCCCTCGCCGATCCGGCGCGCGACGGCGAGGATCAGAGCCCACGCGAGGTCCGCCGTCGCGTCGGTCAGGACGTCGGGCGTGTTGGTCACCCACACGCCGGAGGTGCGCGCCGCCTCGAGGTCCACGTTGTTGACGCCGACCGCGTAGTTGGCCACGACCTTGAGGTTCGGGCAGAGAGCGAACACCTCCGCCGCGACGCGGTCGGCGAGCAGGCAGACGAGGGCGTCCGCGCCGCCGACGAACGAAACCATGTCGCGGCCCACGAGCGGCGGGCCGGCGGGCCGGACGCGCACGGTGTGGAGCTCCTCCAGGCGGGCGAGGGCGTCGCCGGGGAGAGGCGCGGTGACGGCGATCTCAGCCACGCGGGACCTCCCACCCCTCGATCGGCGCCAGGATGCGGACGAGGTCCTCCTCGATCCGGCCCGACTTCGGGGACTCGACGATCCGTCCGACCTCGGCCCCGCCCGCGGTCACGACGATCGTGGGCACCAGGTCCACCGGGCCGAACGGGTACGACGTCGGGTCCACGGCCTTGCTGCGGTCCACCCCGACGAGGCGCGGCGCGTCGAACGGCGACCCGTTCCCGAGCGCCGCCAGCACGGCCTGCAGCCGCGGGATCTGTTGTCGCGAGTCCGAGCACCAGGTGCCCATCGCGACCACGAGGCCGTAGCGCACCTTCGCGGTGCGCAGCAGCGCGAGCCACTTCTCCTGCGGCCGGTAGCTCGCGGCCTCCTCGCGCCAGCCGGGGATCTCCCGATCGAGCCGGGCCGGATCGAGGAGCCCGTACCAGACCGGGTAGTACGTCGGCCGCGGACCCTCGCCCGCCGTGACCGCGAGGATCCGGTCTCCGACCCGAAGGCGGGTGGCCACGTCGAAGCCGGCGACGACCGTGCCGATGTGCGGGTAGCGTCCGAGCAGGTGCGGGCGGGGCGTCAGCGTGACGAACAGCTGCGAGCCGCCGGTGTCCGGCCCGGAGAGCGCGAGTCCGACCGCAGCGGCGGCGAACGGCGCCAGCGAGAGCTCGTCGCGCATCACGAACCCCGGGCCGCCCCAGCCGTCGCCGCGCGGGTCGCCGCCCTGGACGACGAAGTCCGGCTCGACGCGGTGAAACGTCAGGCCGTCGTAGAACTTCTTCTCGGCGAGCGCGGCGATGCGGAAGCACTCGAGCGGCGCGCTCGCGGTGTCGAGGGCGACCTGCATCGTGCCCCGCACCGTCACCACCTGCAGCCAGCGCGGCACGGCCGCCCAGCTCACCACGCCGCGGTAGAAGGCGAGGTCCTCGGCGGTCCTCACCTCGGGCAGCGGCCGCGCCACGCCGTGCTTCGCGAGGCACTGCCACGCCGCCCGCGCCACGACCGGATCCGGCCAACCGAGCAAGCCGTCGAGCGCCGCGCGGGCGCCATCGGAGAGGCTCTTTCCGGCCGCGAGAACATCGATCAGAGCGACCGCCGCGTCCGGCGCCGCCGCGCCACGCTCACGCGCGAGCAGCCGCAGCAGCTCCGGCTCGGCCGGCGCCGCGTGGCGC
>JAJXUY010000102.1 GCA_021782525.1 Acidobacteriota bacterium
CGGGCGCGGGTGGAGGCGGACGAGGGCGTCCAACGCGTGCTCGAGGTGTTCGGCGGGCGGCTGGAGAGCGTCGAGGAGAAGCCATGAACGTCGCGAAGTTGTTGCAGCAGGCGCAGCAGGCACAGGCCCAGATGCAGAAGGCGCTCGGCGAGCTCGAGGTGGAGGGCTCGGCCGGCGGCGGCCTGGTGCGGGTCCGCCTCTCGGGTCTCAAGGAGCTCAAGGGCGTGTCGATCGACGGCCAGGCGCTCGCCGGCGAGGCGCCGGGCCTGGTCGAGGACCTGATCGTCGCCGCCTGGCAGGAGGCGTCACGCCTGCTGGAGGAGCGCTCGCACGAGCTGCTCGCCGGGATGGGACTGCCGGCCGGCTTCCCGGGCCTGTGATGGAGCTACGTCCCCCGGCCGTGCGCGAGCTGCTCGAGCAGCTGGAGCAGCTCCCCGGTGTGGGACCGCGCACGGCCACCCGCCTGGTGCAGCACCTGGTGCGCGCCCCGCAGCCCTCTCGGCGGCTCGCCGAGGCGCTCGCCCACGTCGCCGACGCCGTGCGCCACTGCAGCACCTGCTTCCTGCTCACCGAGGACGACCCCTGCCCGGTCTGCCGCGACCCGCGCCGCGACCGCGCCGTGATCTGCGTCGTCGAGGACCCGCTCAACGCGTGGGCGGTCGAGGCCACGGCGGAGTTCGGCGGGCTCTACCACGTGCTCGGCGGAACGCTCGATCCGTTGCACGGGATCGGGCCGGACGAGCTCACGATCGCGGGGCTGCTCGACCGCGTGCGCTCCGGCGGCGTGCGCGAGGTGATCCTCGCGACCAACCCGACGGTCGAGGGCGAAGCCACGGCGCACTACTTGGCGCGCGCGCTGCGGCCGCTCGGCTGCGCCGTGAGCCGGATCGCCTTCGGTCTGCCGGCCGGGGGCGAGATCTCGTACGCCGACTCGGTGACGCTGACGCGGGCGCTGGCGGGCCGGCGGGGGATGGATTGACGGGAACTTGAAGGATATACTCGACATTTGAGGGGTGGAGGCGGGCTGGCATGACGATGTTCGGGTCGAACCTGATCATGTACGAGGAGGAGTTCGATCGCATCAACGCGGTCCTTTCGCGTTTGTGGATGGACGCCAACGCGAAGCTCGTGTTCCTCGTCGACAAGAACGGCCAGCAGATCGCCGCCAAGGGCGACCTCGACAAGGTCGATGCCACCTCGCTCGCCTCGCTCACAGCGGGCAACGTCGCGGCCACCGACGGCCTCGCGAAGCTGATCGGCGAGAAGGAGTTCTCGATCCTCTTCCACGAGGGGGAGCGCGACAACATCCACATCTCGATCGTCGGCCAGCGGCTGATCCTGGTCCTGATCTTCGATGAGCGCTCGTCGCTGGGCCTCGTGCGGCTGCGGGTACGCAAGGCCGCCGCCGAGCTGGAGGAGGTGCTGACACAGATGGCGTCCAAGGCGGCGGAGCAGGGCGAGGCCCCGGCGTCGCCGTTTGCCGAGATCACCGACGAAGACATCGACGCTCTGTTTACCGAATGAGCTTCATCAACTACGCCTCGCGCGAGATCAACTGCAAGATCGTCTACTACGGTCCGGGTCTGGGCGGGAAGACGACCAACCTGCAGTACGTCTACGAGCGCACCAACCCGCAGAACAAGGGTCAGCTCATCTCGCTCGCCACCGAGACCGACCGCACACTGTTCTTCGACTTCCTCCCGCTCGACCTCGGCAGCGTGCGCGGCTTCCGCACCCGCTTCCACCTCTATACCGTTCCCGGCCAGGTGTTCTACGACGCGTCGCGGAAGCTGATCCTCAAGGGGGTGGACGGAGTGATCTTCGTCGCCGACTCGCAGGAGGCGCGCATGGACGCCAACCTCGAGTCGCTCGACAACCTCAAGCACAACCTGCACGAGAACGGCTTCGACCTCGCGGTGATCCCGTACGCCCTGCAGTTCAACAAGCGAGACCTGCCCAGCGCCGTCGCCTACGACGTCATGCTGCGCGCCCTCCAGATCAAGGGCGAGCCGACGTTCGAGGCGGTGGCGCCGAAGGGGATCGGCGTCTTCGAGACGTTGAAGGCGGTCGCCAAGCAGGTCTTGCACGAGCTGTCGAAGAAGTAGGCGCCCGCAGCGGCCGGGGAGGTGGCGGGTTGAGCGTCGCGGCGGTGGTCCTGGCGGCCGGCGAGGGCAAACGGCTGAAGACGGCCACGGCCAAGGTGCTGCACGAGGCCGGCGGGCGGGCGCTGATCGATCACGTCCTCGATGCGCTCGCCCCCGCGCACCCCTCGCCGCTGGTCGTCGTGGTCGGCCACCTGCGCGAACAGGTCGAACGCCACCTGGGCGGCCGCGAGCTGCTGTTCGCCGTGCAGGACCCGCCGCGCGGCACCGGCGACGCGGTCGCCAAGGCGCTGCCGCTGCTGCCGCGCTCCGGCGAGGCGCTGGTGCTCTCCGGCGACGTGCCGCTGATCCGGTCGGAGACGCTCGCGGCGCTCGTCGAGCTGCGGCGTGCGCGGGCCGCAGCGGCGGCGCTCGTCTCGGCCGTGCTGCCGGACGCCGGCCCCTACGGCCGGATCGTCCGCGGCGCCGCCGGCGACGTCAAGGCGATCGTCGAGGCGCGCGACGCCACCGCCGCGCAGCAGGAGCTCCGGGAGGTCAACGCCGGGACGTACGTCTTCGACCTGGCGGCGCTGCGCCCGGCGCTCGCGGGCCTCACGCCGGCCAACGCCCAGGGCGAGTACTACCTCACCGACGCCGTCGCCGCAATGGCCGGGGGCGGGATGCGGGTCGCCGCGCTTCCACTTGCGGACCCGGCAGAGATGGCCGGGGTCAACTCGCGCGCTGAACTGGCCGCGGTTCACCGCCTCCTCGGGGCGCGCGTGATCGGCCGGCTGCAGGCTGCCGGCGTCACCATCCTCGACCCGGCGACGACCTGGGTGGACGCGTCGTGCGCGGTCGGCCGCGACACGGTGCTCGAGGCGGGCGTGCACCTGCGCGGCGCCTGCATGATCGGCGCCGACTGCCGCATCGGCGCCCACGCCGTCCTCGAGGACGTCACGCTCCCCGACGGAGCGCTCGTCCCGGCGCTCACTCACCGCCGCGGCGAGTGAACGGCCGGCGCCGGCGCGCCGAACGACTAGAATGAGAGCGCGTCGCACCGGCGCCGGCGCGGGCTCGGCGACACCGCGGCGGCGCGCTGCGAGAGGAGGACCGGATGTGCGGGATCGTTGGGTACGTCGGCGGGCGCGAGGGCGTGCCGGTGGTGCTCGAGGCGCTGCGCCACCTCGAGTACCGCGGCTACGACTCGGCCGGCCTCGCGGTGCACTGCGGCGACCGCCTGGCGGTGCTGCGGGCGCCGGGCAAGCTCTCGAACCTCACCGAGAAGGCGTACGCGGCCGCTCTGCGCGGCCACCTCACCATCGGCCACACCCGCTGGGCGACCCACGGGGCGCCGATCGAGCGCAACGCCCACCCGCACACCGACGAGCACGAACGCGTGGCGGTCGTGCACAACGGCATCATCGAGAACTTCCGCGAGCTGCGGGCCGAGCTGGAGGCCGGCGGCGTGCACTTCTCCTCCGACACCGACTCCGAGGTGATCGCGCACCTGCTCGCGGCCGCCGGCGGCGACCTCGCCTCCGCGGCGCTGGCGGTGCGCGGAAAGCTGCGCGGGCAGTACGCCGTGGCGGCGATCTCCCTCGCCGACCCGGGGGCCGTGGTCGCCTTCCGCAACGGGCCGCCCCTCGTCGTCGGCCTCGGCGAGGAGGAGAACCTCGTCGCCTCCGATCCCGCCGCGGTGATCGCGATGACCCGGCGCTGCATCCACCTCGAGGATGGCGACCTGGCGCTGGTGCGCGCCGGCGCGGTCACGATCCTGGACGCCGCCGCGCGCGCCGTCGAGCGTCCCGTCGTGACGCTCGAGTGGGAACCGGGCGAGGTCGAGCGCGGGGGGTTCCGTCACTTCATGTTGAAGGAGATCCACGAACAGCCGGGGGCGGTTTCGGAGACGCTGCACGCGCTCATCCCGGACCCGAGCGCGCCGGCGCTGGCGCACCTCGGCCTCGACCCGGCCACGCTGCGCCGCTTCGCCGCGGTGCGCCTGGTCGCCTGCGGCACCTCGTGGCACGCGGCGCTGGTCGGCAAGTTCTACCTCGAGCGCCTGGCCAGGGTCGCGTGCGAGGTGGAGTACGCCTCCGAGTTCCGCTACCGCGAGCCGCTGCTCGCGCCGGACACGCTGGTCATCGGCATCACCCAGTCGGGCGAGACCGCCGACACCATCGCGGCGATGCGCCTGGCGGCCGCGGCCGGGTCGCCGCTCGCCTCGGTGTGCAACGTCCGCGGAGCGCTCGCCGAGCGGCTCGCCGCCTACAACCTCGCCACCCACGCCGGGCCGGAGATCGGCGTCGCCTCGACCAAGGCGTTCACGACCCAGCTCGCGGCGCTGCTCGCGCTCGCGCTGGCGTGGCGCGACGCGCGCGGGCTCGCGGCCGAGGAGACCCGCGCGCTGCTCGACCGCGCCTGGGCGCTCCCGTACGACATCGAGAGCGCCCTCGACCACGCCGCGGCGGTGGCCGAGGTCGCCGGCCGCCTGCAGCACGCCGCCAACGCTCTCTACCTCGGCCGCGGCGCCCTCTACCCGCTCGCCCTCGAAGGGGCGCTGAAGCTCAAGGAGATCTCGTACCTGCACGCGGAGGGATACCCCGCAGGCGAGATGAAGCACGGCCCGATCGCCCTGCTCGACGAGCGCTTCCCGGTGATCGCCCTGTGCCCGGCGGGGGAGCTGGCCGAGAAGGTGCGCTCCAATATCGAGGAGGTGCGCGCGCGCAAGGCGCCGGTGTTCGCCTTCGGCGACCCCGACGACGTGCGCCTGGCCGAGCTCGCCGAGACGGTCATCCCGCTCCCGGCCGCGCCGTGGCCGCTGCAACCGATCGTGGCGGCCGTGCCGCTGCAGCTGCTGGCGTACGAGGTGGCGGTGCGGCGGGGCTGCGACGTCGACCAACCCAGGAACCTCGCCAAGTCCGTCACCGTCGAATAGGGCGTGGCCGGCTCTGACCACTGACCCCTGACCGCGGACCACGGCGATTCTCTGCCCTGCGGGCGGCGCACGCTACAATCACCGGTTCGGGGGAGGGGTGTTGGACCGACTGGGAAGGCTGCTCGCGGATCTGGACGAGGACCAGGCGCAAGCCGTGATGCACGGCGAGGGGCCGCTCCTCGTCGTCGCCGGGGCGGGGTCCGGCAAGACGCGGGTGCTCACCTACCGGATTGCGGCGCTGCTGGAGCGCGGCCTCGCCCGGCCGCACGAGGTGCTGGCGGTGACGTTCACCAACAAGGCGGCGCGCGAGATGGCCGAGCGCGTCGAGCGGTTGGTCGCCGGCGGGCTGCGCGGCGGCTTCGTCGGGACGTTCCACCGCTTCGCCCTGCAGTTGCTGCGCAACCACCCGGCCGAGGCCGGGCTGCCGCCGCGGTTCGCGATCGCCGACGAGGACGAGCAGCGCCTCGTGCTCGACCGCATCCTCAAGCGGCTCGACGTCCCGGCGACCCGCCTGTCGGTGCGGGCCGCCCGTTCACGCATCTCCGCCGCCAAGAACGCGCTGGTCGGGCCGGCGGCGCTGGCGAGCCGGGCGCGGGGCGACGCGGAGCGCCTCCTCGCCGAGGTGTACGAGGCGTACGAGGCCGAGCTCCGCGAGGCCGGCGCGGTGGACTTCGACGACATGCTGCAGCTCGCGGTGGACCTGCTCGAGCGCCACGAGGCGCTGCGCAAGGGGTTGGCCGGGCGCTTCCGCTGGCTGCTGGTGGACGAGTTCCAGGACACCAACCTGGCCCAGGCCCGCCTGGTGCGGCTGCTCGGCGGCCGGCAGCCGAACCTGACCGCGGTGGGGGACGAGGACCAGTCGATCTACCGCTGGCGCGGGGCCGAGGTCGAGAACATCCTCGCATTCGAGGAGACGTACCCGGGTGCCCGGGTGGTGACGCTGGGGCGCAACTACCGTTCCGCCGTGCCGATCCTGCGCGCGGCCGCGGCGGTGATCGAGCGCAACCCCCGGCGCCGCCCGAAGCGGCTCACCTCCGAGGTCGGCGACGGCGCGCCGGTGGCCGTGTACCTCGCCGCCGACGAAAGCGACGAGGCGCGGTTCGTGGCCGACGAGATCGCACGCCTGCGCGCCTCGACGGCGGCGGGCGAGATCGCGGTGCTGTTCCGGGTCAACGCCCAGTCGCGGCCGTTCGAGGCCGAGATGGTACGCCGGGCGGTGCCGTACGT
>JAJXUY010000103.1 GCA_021782525.1 Acidobacteriota bacterium
GTCCTCGACGTAGGCTACAGCTACGTCTGCGGGCATTTCGCTTGTCCGCCTTGCCAGCGGGCGCCATCGCGACCCTCGCTTTCGTCGCTATGCGCGACAGGCTCCTAGGCGGGAGAACGGCGCAGCGAGGCGCGCAGCTCGGCGGGGAGCACCGTCGGGTGGCCCGTGGCTCGGTCGACGACGACGTGCCGGGTCTCGCCCTCGGCCAGCAGGCTTCCGTCCGGTCCCTCGACCCGGTACTCGAACACGACCCGCCGGCTCGCCACCTCGGCGACCCGCACGCTGATCGTGACCTCGTCGTCGTACCGCGCCGGACGGCGGTAGCGGCAGGTGAGCTCGCCGACCATCAGCAGCACGCCGCGGCGCTCCCACTCGCTGTACGGCAGTCCGACCGCGTGCGAGAACTCCGTGCGAGCGGCCTCGAACCAGACCGGGTAGACGCTGTGATGGACCACGCCCATCTGGTCGGTCTCCGCGTACCTGGCCTTCAGGTGGACCGGGAAGAACGCTTCGGACATGCCGCCATTGTATCCGCGCCGGGCGCCGGCGGTTGCGTGCTAGGCTTTCGGAAGAACGTATGCGCGCGCCCGATCCCCTGTTGCTCTGTGAAGATGACCTCGGGCTGGTCACCGATCTCTATCAGCTCACGATGTTCGCCGCGTACCGGGAGCACCGGAGAGGGGTGCGCGGGTGCTTCGAGCTCTGGTTCCGGGAGCTTCCTCCCGGGCGCAGCTTCCTTCTCGCCGCGGGCCTTGAGCCCGCGCTCGCGTACCTGCTGGCGCTGCGGTTCCCGCCCGCGCAGGCGGAGGCGGTGCGGCGCCTGGATGCGTTCTCCGGTCTCGGCGACGAGTTCTTCCGCGACCTCGCGGCGCTGCGCTTCGCAGGGGACGTCTGGGCCGTGCGCGAGGGCACGCCGGTGTTCGCCGGCGAACCGGTGCTGCGCATCGAGGCACCGATCGAGCAGGCTCAGCTCGTCGAGACGTACCTCCTCACTGCGATCTCGTTCTCGACGCTGGTGGCGTCCAAGGCGGCCCGGGTCCGTGTCGCCGCCGGCGGCCGCGGGGCGGTGGACTTCGGGTCGCGGCGCGCGCACGGGCCGCAGGCGGCGTGCTGGGCCGCGCGTTCGGCCTACCTGGCCGGTCTCGACGGCACCTCGAACGTCTGGGCCGCGACGCGACTCGGGATTCCGGCGTCCGGCACGATGGCGCACGCGTTCGTGCTCGCGTTCGCGGACGAGAGCGAGGCGTTTCGCGCGTACGCCCAGACCTTTCCCGACCGCAGCGTGCTGCTGGTCGACACCTACGACACGGTGTCCGCGGTCGAGCGGGCCGCCGCCGACCGGGCGCTTCGCTTCGTCGGGATCCGCCTGGACAGCGGGGAGATCGTGGCGCTCGCCCGCGCCTGCCGGAGCATCCTCGACCGGGCGGGCCGCGGCGACGTGAAGATCTTCGCCAGCGGCGACCTCGACGAAACGAGCATCGCGGCGATCGTCGCGGCGGGTGCACCGGTGGACGCGTTCGGCGTCGGGACCCGAATGGTCACGTCCGCCGACGCACCGTCGCTGCAGGCGGTCTACAAGCTGGTCGCGGTCGAGGAACCTGGGGGGGAGGTGCGCGGCGTGGCGAAACACTCGGCGGGGAAGAGCACCGTGCCGGGCGCCAAGCAGGTCTGGCGGCGCCGTGACGGTGACGGTACGATCATCGAGGACCTGATCGTCGGGGTGGGCGACGCCCCGGGGGCGGGGGCGTGGGAGCCGCTGCTCGAGCCGTGGATCGCGGCCGGTCGGATGGTCGGGTCGCTGCCGTCGCTGGCGCAGAGCCGAGAGCATGCGCGGCGCCAGCTCGCCGCGTTACCTGCCGGGGTTCGTGCCGGGCTCGGCGGGGAAGCGTATCCGGTGCGGCTGGGGGTGGGCTCACAGCCGCAGGGGAGGGGTGGTGCTGGAACTGGTCCTGCTCGACGGGAGTGACCGCCGCGTGGCGTTGGCCGAGGGTACCGAGCTGACGGTCGGCACCGCCGCCGGGTGCGCTCTGCGCCTGACGGCCCCCGACGTTTCACGGGCTCACGCCCTGCTGACCTGCCAACACGGGCGGGCGACCGTCCTCGACCTCGGGAGCACGAACGGCACGTTCCTGAACGGCCGGCGCGTCAAGGAGGCGGAGATCACGGCCGGCGACCTGCTGCGCTTCTCCTCGATCATGGTGCAGGTGGCGCCTGCGGGCGGCGAGCCGACCGGCGACGAGCCCGGGCCGGCCGAGGGCGAGGCCGGCGGGGGCGTCGGCAACGGTCGCGGGTCGCACGATCCGGGATCGCGCTCGCCGACCAGCGACCAGATGCCGGCGCTGTTCGCGGACACGTTCTCGGCGCTGTTCGCCCGCTGGGGCGCCGCGCGTCAGGCGGCCCAGGCCGACCTGGTGGCGTGGCTGGTGGAGTCGCGCGGGGCTCGGGGCGCCGCGGTGATCGAGGCGTTCGGCCGCGAGATTGCGGTCGTCGCGGCGCACGGCGAAGTGCGCGCCGTGCTCGAGGACCCGGCCTGCGCCGCACTGGTGCGCGGCGGTCGCGGCGACGACTCCCCCCAGGGGATCCACCTCACGCTCGCCGGGGAGCGGGTCCTGGCCCTGAGCGCCTCCGGCCTGCCCTGGCTCCTCCTCGTCGCTGGCCCGGCGACGCCCGACGTCGGGGAGCTCTCCGCGTTGGCCCGGCTGCTGGCCGTCGCTCGCCGCCTGGACGGAACGCCTCCCGGCCCCGGGCGCCGGTGACCGGCCGGCTCCGCCGGCCCCGGGCCCGCGGTGCTCCCAGTCCGCCGGCTAGGCCGCGGGCCGTCGGCGGTCAGCGCTCCTCGTCCTCCTCGTCCTC
Source organism: Acidobacteriota bacterium (assembly GCA_021782525.1). The sequence continues at coordinate 2,854 of JAJXUY010000103.1, forward strand.
GGAGTCGTCATCCTCCTCGTCGTACTCTTCGAGGTCGTCCTCCTCGTCCTGCTCGTCGTCGACGTCCTCCTCGTCGTCCTCCGGCTCGAACTCCTCCGGCAGCGAAAACGCGTCGACGTCCGAGTTGCCGCAGACCTCGCACGTGGCTCGACGGATCTCACCGTCCCGCCAGATGAAGTCCTCCACCTCGGATTCGCACTCCAGGCAGATGAGATAGTCGGGTCGAGCCATGCACCCCTCCGTAACCGCCGTGTCCCCCCACCCCGCGGGCACCGCGAAATGTAGCGAGCGCGCTCGCAAGACGCAAGAACCTCACTCCGTCAATCGCCGCACGCCGAGAACGACCGCGCCCGGCCCCGCGTGCGCCGCCAGGACCGATGTCAGGTTGACGATCGGGATGTCCGCCACCCCGAAGCGAGAGCACAGGCGCTCGGCGAGGTATTCCGCGGCGCCGATCGCGGCGGCGTGGGCGATCAGGAACCTGACCGGCCGGCCCTCGGCGAAGCGCGCGGCGCGCTTCACAAGACCGCGCAGCGACGCGGCGAAGCCGATGTGAGTCCCCGCCTTCGCGGACTTCCCATCCTCCCCCAGCGTGAGGATCGGATGCAGGCCGAGCAGCGTCGCCACCCGCGCCTGCGCCGGCGAGACCCGCCCGCCGCGCACGATCATGTCGAGAGATGCGAGCGAGGCGAACAGCTTGACGTCCTTGCCTGCTCTCTCGGCGATGGCCACGAGCTCGTCGATGTTGCGGCCGGCCGCCACGGCCTCGCCGACGGCCTCGGCGATCAGGCCGAGGGACACCGAGAGCTGCCGCGTGTCCACGACGCGGATCCGCTTCGGGTCGACCTGCTGAGCCGCGGCGGCGGCCGCCTGGTACGTTCCCGAGACGCCCGCCGAGAGGCTGAGGGAGATCACCGACTCGTGGGTCTCGAGCAGGCGCCGGAACGTCGAGCGGAACTCGCCGACCGACGGTTGCGAGGTCTTCGGCATCACCTGCGAGGACGCCAGCCGCTGGTAGAACTGCGGCGGCGTGATGTCCACCCCGTCGATGAACGTCTCGTCGCCAAAGCTCAGCGACAGGGGCACGCGCACGAGCCCGATCGCGTGCGAGACCGCCTCGGGGAGGTCGCACGAGGAATCGGTGACGACCGCCACGGTGGCCTCGCGGGCGGCGAGCTGCTGCAGCACCATGTCGTCGATCTTGGTACGCACGACCGTCCCGAAGGTGGCGAGCAGGGTGAACAGCGCCTGCGGTTCGTTGGTGTGCAGGTGCACGCGCAGGCGCGAACCGCCGCCGGCCACGACGAGGGATCCGCCGAGCGGAGTCACGGCTTGTGCGATCGCCTTGCGGTCGAGATGCTCCCCGGAGAGGAGGCCCTCCGAGCAGTACCGGTAGCTGAGGTCGAGGTCCGCGTGCGCCGCCGCGAACGGAGTCGACTGCGCCAGTGACAGTCCGGCGCGCCGCCAGCTGGCGGCGTTGCGGTCACGGAAAAACGTCGAGACGCCCTCGAGGAAGTACACGAACCCCTGCGCACCGGCGTCCACGACGCCGTGCTTGGCGAGGACCGCCAGCTGCTTGGGCGTGTTGGCGAGCGCCTCGCGCGCGCGCTCGAGGCCGCGGGCGAGCAACTCGCGGAAGTCGTGGATCCGCGAGGCCGACTCCTCCAGGCCGGCGACCCAGGCTTTCAGGACCGAAATGATCGTCCCCTCGACGGGCTGCGCCAGCGCCTGCTGCGCCGATTCGGCGCCGCCGCTGACGGCGGCGACGAACTCGCGCGTGGTGACGCTCACGCGCGGCCCGATCGTCTCCGCCATCCCGTGCAGGAACTGCGCGAAGATCGCTCCCGAGTTGCCGCGCGCCCCATCGAGGGCGGCGTCCGCCGCCGTGCGGGCGGTCTGGCCGACGGTCAGCTCGTTCGGAGTGGTGAGCGCCGCCGCGGCCGCCCGCAGCGTCGAGGCGAGGTTGGCACCGGTATCCGCGTCCGGGACGGGGAACACGTTGATACGGTTGAGCGTCTCCTGCTCGCGCGCCACGGCCAGCGCGCCGGCGCGCAGGGCGCGAGCGAGACGCGGGCCGGTGAGGACCTGCACCATCAAGGTCTCCCCCGTACGTGCCGGCGCGGGCGGCCGGGCGGTCGACTACTCGTCGTCATCCTCGCCGTCGCCCCGCACCGTCATCTCCTCGTACTCTTCCTCGGAGAGAAACGCGGCCGGGTCATCGTTCCCGCACACTTGGCAGAGGGCCTCGACGACGCGCCCCGCGACCCACTCGAAGACGTAGGTCGGCGTCTCGCACTCGAGGCAGATCAGATAGTCCGGCCCCGGCATGCGCCCATCGTATACCACTCCCGGGCGGGGGTCTGCCCGGGGCCGTCCCGGGCTGCTACCATCGCACTGTGAGTGTGTTCGGCCGGCTCTACGACCTCGCCTGGAGGCGGGTGTGTCACCTGGGCGGCGTGGTCCTCCTCGCGCGGGCGGTGACCGCCCGCCTGGTGACCCCGCCGTGGAGCGCACGGGACACCGTGCGCCAGCTCGAGGCGATGGGGGTGCGGTCGACCAACCTCGCTTCGGTGATCGCGTTGTTCACCGGCATGGTGCTCTCGTTGCAGACCGCCTACACGCTGGCCGCGTTCGGCGCCAAGCTCTACATCGGGGAGGTCGTGGGGCTGTCGCTGGTGCGCGAGCTGGGGCCGGTCCTCACGGCGCTCATGGTCGGCGGGCGGGTGGGGGCGGGGATCACCGCCGAGCTCGGGAGCATGACCGTGAGCGAGCAGGTGGAGGCGATGCGCTCGCTCGGCGCCGACCCGCTGCGCAAGCTGGTCGTGCCACGAATGTTCGCGTTGCTGATCGGGCTGCCGCTGCTGGTGGTCCTCGCCGACGTGATGGGGATCTTCGGCGGGCTGCTGATCTCGACCTGGGAGCTGGGCCTGACGCCGAGCTTCTACTTCAGCCACACGCTGCGCCTGATGACCTACGGCGACTTCTTCTCCGGCCTCGGCAAGTCGCTGTTCTTCGCGTTCGCGATCGGCCTGATCTCGTCGTACAACGGGCTGGGTGCTCGCGGCGGCGCCGACGGCGTCGGCAAGGCCACCACCGACACCGTGGTCGGCGTGGCGATCACGGTGCTGGTGCTCGACTTCTTCCTCACCAAGCTGTTCCTTACCGTATGAGCGAGAGAGCCTCCCGCGCGCTGTCCGTCCGCCGGATCACGAAGTCGTTCGGCGCGCACCGCGTCCTCGACGGGATCAGCCTCGAGGTCGAGGTGGGCGAGACGGTCGTCGTGCTCGGCGGCTCGGGGGAGGGGAAGTCGGTTTTCCTCAAGCACGTCAACGGCTTGCTCCAGCCCGACAGCGGCGAGGTGGTGGTCCTGGGCTGCCCGGTGTCG
>JAJXUY010000104.1 GCA_021782525.1 Acidobacteriota bacterium
CCGACGGCTCCGGCGCGGCGGTGGCGTCAGGCCCGGCACCCTCCGCCGCCGGGACGCCGCCGGCCGGCGCTTCGGCCAGCGCCCGCTTCGCCTCGATCAACGTCGCCGCGAAGGCGCCGCTCAGCGTCGAGAGCTGCTTGGCGTCGTCGAGCGCGGCCGCGGCGACGGCCCGCTGGGTCTCGGTGCGGAACCCCTCGACGACGGCGGCGGCGTGCTGCACGACCTCGGCCACGGCCGCTCGCGCCGCGCGGTCCGCGGGTCCTCCGCCGGCAGCGTGGTCCAGCTCGTCCAGCAGCGGCAGCAGGGCGAGCTGCACCGCGGCGCTCTCCGGGATCAGGCGGTGCCAGGCGACGCCGGGGGCCTGGCCCTCGCACAGCGCCTGCCACAGCACACGGCGCTCCCAGGCGCTCAACGATAGCGACCGGCGCCCGAACGTGACCGAAAGCGGGCGCTCCTGGTGGCCGCGCGCGCGCAGGAACGCGGCCGCGCGCCGGAGGTACGCGGCCAGCGCCGGGTCGGGCACCACCGGTGCGCCGGGGCTCACGGCGGCGTCGCCGCTCCCCTCCGGCGGGGCATCGGAGGGCGGCTCGTCGGGCTGGGCCCTGGTCGCCGGCCGAGCGTCGACGGCTGCGGCCACGCGCAGCGCCGTCAGGATCCCGAGGAGCTTGTTGCGGAAGCTCGAGAGCCGCTTCGCCTCCTCGGTCCGGCCGCCGGTGACCATGTCGGCGAGCGCTTCGCGCAGCGCCTCGCTGTAGCCCGCGGCCACCGCGCGCATGCCGCCGAGGCGCTCGGCCGCGGCTCGGGTATCGGCACCCGCCGCTCCCTCGAGCGCGGTGGCGACGGCCAGGTACAAGGCCGCGCCGAGCGGGATCCAGGCCCCGGCGTCGGACCAGGCGACGCTCTCGTCGCAGAGCACCGACCACGCCGCCTTGCGCTCCTCCTCGGAGAGCTCGAGCGGCCTCGGTTCGCAGGGGATCGCCAGCGGCCGGTCCTCGTCGCCCCGGGCGCGGAGAAACGCACGCAACCGCCCGACGTACGGTTCGAGCAGGTCGTGGCGCGCATCCTGGGGGATCGGGCCGGACACCGGGACTCCTTCCACCGCGTCGGGACGGCGCGGTACGGCGGAACGAGTTGCAGTATCCGGTGCGCCCCTGGTCGTGTCAAACCGATCCGCGACGCTCCGGCATCGACCGCGGGCGCGGCGCCCCACCGGTGCGGCATGGGCCGGGCGCGGCCGGGCCTGGGCGGGCCGCCCGGCGCTACGCCGGGGGTGCGCCGGCGGCGTGCAGCTTGAGGGCCGCATAGATGGCGCGGTTGAGCGGCGTCGGCAACCCCGCCTCCGCCCCCAGGCGGACGACCGCGCCGGAGAGCCACTCAACCTCGAGTCGCTTCCCGCGCGTGAGGTCGCCGAGCATCGACGACGTCATCTCCGGCGCCAGCGTGTCGATGAAGCGCAGCGTGGCGTCGGCGATGTCGGGGGCGACGGCGACCCCCCGCGCCCGCGCCACCGCCGCGGCTTCGGCCATGACGTCGCGCAGCATCGCCCGCGTCACCGGGTCGGCGCGGATCGCGCCCGCCGGCATCCGCGTCAGCGCGTTCATCCCCGACAACCCGGCGATGAAGATGAACTTCTCCCAGATCGCGCGCTCGATGTCGGGCGCGATCGCGGCCGTGATCCCCGCCCTCGTGCACGCGGCAAGCAACGTCTCGGTGCGCGCGCTCGCGCGGCCGTCGAGCTCGCCGAAGGTGAGGCGGGCGAGGGTACCGGTGGTGCGGATGACCCCCGGCGCCTCGATGACCGCCGCGATGTGGGCCACGCCGCCGAGCACGCGCTCGCGGCCGAAGCGCCGGCTCGCGATCTCGACCGCCTCGACGCCGTTCTGGAACGAGAGCAGCGCGCTCGCCAGGCCGAGCAGTGGCTCGGCGGCCCGCATCGCCTCCTCGGTGCTCCACAGCTTGACCGCGACGACGACGAGGTCGACCGCGCCGACGCGGGCGGGGTCGCTCTCGACCCGCACCGGCGCGAGCGTGGCGTCGCCCAGTGGCGAGAGGATCCGCAGCCCGCGCTCGCGCATCGCGTCGAGGTGCGCGCCGCGGGCGATGAACGTCACGTCCTCCCCGGCCGTGGCCAGGCGGGCACCGAAGTAGCCGCCGACCCCGCCAGCGCCGATGATCGCGATCCGCATGGCATCCCCCCGGCGCCAGCATACCGCCGGCGGGCGCTCACCCGCGGCCCCCGGCGTCCGCGGGGGTACGATCGCGAGGGAAGGGGGGATCCGATGCAACACACGCGTCTCGGCCGCACCGGCCTGAAGGTGTCCCGCCTCTGCCTCGGCACGATGACGTTCGGCCTGCAGTGCGACGAGCCCACCTCGTTCGCCATCCTCGACGCGGCCGCTGCGGCCGGCGTCACGTTCCTCGACACCGCCGATGTCTACCCGCTCGGCGGCACGTTGGAGACGAACGGCCGCACCGAGGAGATCCTCGGCCGCTGGCTGGCCGGGCGGCGGCACGAGTTCGTCGTCGCGACCAAGTGCTTCGGGAAGATGTCGGCGCGGGAGTGGGACCGCGGCAGCTCGCGCAAGCACGTGCTCGACGCGATCGACGGCTCGCTGCGGCGCCTCGGCACCGACTACGTGGACCTCTACCAGCTGCACGGCTTCGACGCCCAGACGCCGATCGACGAGACGCTGCGGGCGCTCGAGGACGTCGTGCGCGCCGGCAAGGCGCGCTACGTCGGCTGCTCGAACTTCCTCGCCTACCAGGTCGCTCGCGCCCTCGGGCGCAGCGAGGCGCTCGGGGTGGAGCGTTTCGCCTCGGTGCAGCCGCGCTACAACCTGCTCTTCCGCGAGTTCGAGCGCGAGCTCTTCCCGCTCTGCCGCCAGGAGGGGATCGGCGTGATCCCGTACAACCCGATCGCCGGCGGGCTGCTCTCCGGCCGCCACCGGCGCGAGGCCGGGCCCACCCCCAGCTCGCGCTTCACCCTCGGCGGGGCGGCGAGGATCTACCAGGACCGCTACTGGAACGAGGGGATGTTCGCGGCCGTCGAGCGGCTGCGCGCGGTCGCCGCCGAGGCCGGCCTCGATCTGGTGACGATGGCCGTCGCCTGGGTGCTGGCCAACCCGGACGTCACCGCCCCGATCATCGGCGCGAGCCGGCCGGAGCAGCTCGCGCCCGCGCTCGCCGCCGCGGTCACGCCGCTGCCGGCCGACCTCAAGGCGCGCCTCGACGAGTTGACGGCCGAGTACCGCCGCGGCGACGCGCCGCGCTAGCCGTTCCGGAGGGCGAAGTCGGCGACCGCGGCAGGAAAACGTCGCCCCGCCGGGGCGGGGCGACGTTGCGACCTCTTGCTGGCTGCGGCGCCGGGACGCCCGGCGCCGCGCGCCTCACTCCGCGGCGGGCGTGGAGCTCTGCGCGAGGAACAGTACCGGCAGCCCCTTGGCGGCGGCGGCCGTGTTGTAGGCGGGGACGTCAGTCTTGACGAGCGCAGTGAACGCGTCGAGCGCCTTGACCACGTCGGCGTGGACCGCGGCCAGTTCCTCGTTCACGACCGGCCGCGGCGCGGTGTCGTACCCCATCGCCACCAACATCATCTCGCCGGACACCGTGTCGTGCAGGCGGGAGAGGTAGTGGATGCTGTCCTCCCCGACGCCCGGCTGGATCTTGGCGTTGTACACCGAGTCCATCATCCCGGCGAGCTTCTTGTCGAGCGCCGAGGCGTCAGCGAGGACGTCCTTGTACGCCGCGGGAGGCTCCTTCCCGGCCTCGGCGCCGGCGCCCGCCATGACGGTCTTGCGCGTCGCCGCGAGCTGGTCGCGCAGCTCCTGGATACGGTTGATCATGACGTTGAGCGACGAGGTGTCGGCGCGCACGCCGAGCGCCGCCTTGAGCTGCGCTGCGGCCGCCGCCTGGTCGAACGGGAAGCGCGGGTCGGGCCCGACCGTGACTGTGCCCTTCTCGCTGCGGCCACCGGCGGTCACCGTGACCGTGTAGGTGCCGGGGACGACGAGCGGGCCGGAGGGCCGCCAGCTCTCCTCGCCCTGCTCCCGCTCCGGCGCCTTGGTGACCGCGCGCGAGAGCTTGGTGGCCGGGCCGTAGCGCAGGTTCCAGGCGACGCGGTTCATCCCCGCCTTGCCCGGTCCGTGCAGCGTGTTGACCACCTCGCCGGCGGCGTCGGCGATCATGATCGTGACCGGCTCCTTGGCCGCCGCCCCGTTCGCAGTGGCCGCCGCCTCGTGCTCCCCCTTCGCCTTGGCCGCAGCGTCCGGCTTGATCTCCTGCTTCAGCCAGTAGGTGACCACGGCGCCGTCGGGCGGGTTGGGGCCGTCGTAGCGGCTGGCGCGGTTGTTCTCGCTGTTGCGCCACACCTGGAAGAACTCGGCCGGCTGCGGCGGGAAGAGGTGCAGATCGGCGCTCTCGATCGCGGGGGTGAGCCGCTCGAGCGGGGTGATGTCGTCGAGCACGAACATGCCGCGACCGTGCGTGGCCACGACCAGGTCGTGGCGCCGCTTCTGAAACGTGAGGTCGAACACCGGCACCGGCGGGAAGTTGCTGGCGAGCGGCCGCCACGAGGCGCCGCCGTCGGCCGAGGTGAACAAGCCGCGCGCGGTGCCGGCCACGAGCAGGCCCTTCACGTTCGGGTCTTCGCGCACGACGAACACCGGCGCGTCGGCAGGGAGGCCGGCCGCGATCGATTTCCAGGTGCGGCCGTAGTCGTCGGTGCGGAACACGTGCGGCCGGTTGTCGTCGAGCATGTGCCGGTCCACGGACGCGAAGCACACCGCCGCGTCGAACGGCGACGGGGCGATCTGGTAGATGCGGCCCCACGGCGCCACGCCGGCGATGTTGCGGCCGACCTCCGACCAGTTCGCGCCGGCGTCGCGGGTGAGCTGGATCAGACCGTCGTCGGTCCCCACCCAGATCACCTTCGGGTCGACGCTGGAGAGGCCGATCGAGAGGATCGTGTCGTAGTTCTCGGCGCCGGAGATGTCGAGGTTCACCGGGCCGCCCGAGAGCTGCTGCTTGCTCTTGTCGTTGCGGGTGAGGTCCGGGCTGATCGCCTGCCACGTCGTGCCGCCGTCCGTCGTCTTGAAGAGGACGTTGGCGCCGAGGTAGACCTCGTTCGCGTCGGTCGCCGACACCGCCAGCGGCGACGTCCAGTTGTAGCGGTACTTCATCTCCGCCTGCGGCTTCGATGGGCTGAACCCGTCCGCGACGGTGGGCCGGACGCTGCGCCCGAGGCCGGTCTTCAGGTCGAGCCGCGTCACCCAGCCGCCCTGCATGTCGGCGTACACGATGTTGGGGTCGCTCGGAGCCGGGACCGCGTACTCGCCGTCGCCGCCGGCCAGGGTGAACCAACCGGTGCCGTCCATGACGCGGCCGTGCGGGTTGCGCGACGGCCCCATCCAGGCGTTGTTGTCCTGCAGGCCGCCGGCGATGTTGTAGGGGACCTTGTCGTCCACCGCGACCTGGTAGAACTGCTCGATCGGCAGGTTGTCGAGGAAGCGCCACGTCGTGCCGCCGTCGTGCGAGCTCCACACGCCGCCGTCGTTGCCGTTCACCATCACGTTCGGGTGCTGCGGGTCGATCCACAGCGCGTGGTGGTCGACGTGGACCCCCTTGGCGATGACGTGCGCGGTCTTGCCGCCGTCGTCCGACTCCACCAGCTCCATCGAGCAGAAGAACAGCTTGCGCTCGTCGTCGGGGGCGACGACGAAGTGGGAGAAGTAGAACGGCCGCACGTCGAGGAGGTGGTTGTCGCTGACCGGCCGCCAGTGCGAGCCGAGGTCTTCGGAGTCCCACAGCATCCCCTTCTTCGCCTCGACCAGCGCCCAGACGTGCTCGGGGTGGGTCGGTGCCGCGGCGAGCGCGATGCGCCCGTACGGCTTCTCCGGCAGCCCCTCGTGCAGCTCCGTCCACGTCGCGCCGCCATCGGTGGAGCGGTAGATCCCGCTCCCCGGCCCGCCGTCCTCCAGGCTCCAGGGGTAGCGCACCACCTGCCACATCGCGGCGAGCAACACTTGCGGGTTCCCCGGCTCCATGATCAGGTCGGCGCACCCGGTCGTGTCGTTGACGTAGAGGACCTTCTCCCAGGTGACGCCGCCGTCGTTGGTGCGGAACACCCCACGCTCAGGGTTCGGGCCCCAGGCGTGCCCGACCACCGCCGCGAACGCCCGTTGCGGGTCGCTCGGGTCGACGACGATCCGGGCGATCTGGCCGGCGTCCGCGAGGCCGG
>JAJXUY010000002.1 GCA_021782525.1 Acidobacteriota bacterium
CGACGGCCGCAGCGCGGCGGCGAGCTCGATCTGCGCCCCGCGCGAGGAGATGTCGAGGATGCGCGCCGGCTGGTCCATGAAGACGCTGGCCGCCAGCGGCTGCTTCGGCTCGATCCTCGGTACCGCCCGCCGCTCGACCATGCGTCCCCTCCCGGTTCGCGCCCGCCGCCCACACTCCGAATGGCGGACTCTGGCTGTTGTGACGCAATCTCTGTACCACATCTCGCAACGTGTTGTTCCACCTTGTATTACGATCCATCGCTGAGAGCACCAAGTGCCTATCGGTCACAATGCGTGACCGGAGTGCGACATTGTGGCACAGCCGCGGGCCCGTCGCTGAGGAGCTCAGGAGCTGAGGGGCTGAGGGGGCAGAGGGCTCAGGAGCAGGGGGCTGAGGAGCAGCGGAGCAGAGGAGCCAAGAAGCGACGGCGGGGCGAGCCGGTCCGTGTGTTGGTCGTAAGGCACGAAGGCCCGACAGGGCCGGAGTGCCGTTCGTGGCGAAGGAAGACCCGTGGGGCGGGCGTCTCGCCCGCCCAGCGGGGGTCGGGGTCAACGGTCGCGCGCGAGCACGCTGGGCCGCCGCGCGCGGCCGAGACGGCCGCGCCACAGGACCGAGTGGAGGGTGCGGACCCCCCGATGACGAGATGTGAGCGCTTTTTCCTGGCGCGCTCTCGTGGCGAGGTCAGAACGGCGTGAGCACGCGCGGAGCGCGCGCTCCATAGAAACGAAGAGAGCAGTTACAAGAGGTCGGCTGCTTGCGCTGTGGGGCGCGGCGTCGCCATGACGGAGTGTGGCGAGCGGCGTCGTGATGGCGGCTCGTGGGGTGCGGCATCGCCACGACGGGGTGTAGGTCACGGCCTCGCAGCGCTGCAGTCACACCCCGCGCGTCACCTCGCGACCCCGGAGGCGGGCGGGGCCGGGCCCCGCCCGCCCCCGTCCCGAGATCCGGACCGTTCGGCTACGGCCTCCCGGCGAGGTGCTCGGCCAGGCGCTCGAGCGTCTGGACGCCGCCCTCGAGCGCCCCGTACTCCTGCACCACCTGGTCGCGCGCGGCGGTCGACGAGAAGACCATGCGCATCGTCAGCTTCGTCCGCCGCGGGTCGAGCGCCTCGAACGTCCAGGTCGCGTCGAAGCTGACGTTGGGGGCGCCCTTGCGGCCGCCGCCGTTGGAGAAGCTGATCCGCTCCGGCCTGACGACCTCGGCGAACACGCTCAGGTTCGGGTACTCGGTGCCGTCGGGCCCGCGCATGACGTGCTCCCAGATGCCCTCGGGCCGGACGTCCATCGTCGCGATCTCCGTCGTGAAGCCGCGCGGCCCCCACCAGCGCACGACCTGCTTCGGGTCGGTCCACGCGTCCCACACCCGCTCGCGCGGCGCCTCGAGCACGCGCGAGATGACGATCTCGCGGTCGGCCGTGTCGGTGATGCCGCGGTGCTCGGCGCCGTGCCGCCCGTGCGCGCCGGCGGCCCGCGAGCGCAGCAGCTCGTCGAGGCGGTCGAGCGACTGCCGCCACCCCTCCTCCATCCCGGAGAGGTACCGGGCGGCCGCGGGCGTGGACGCGACGACGCGGGCGTCGAGGGTGACCGTGGTGCGGCCGGCGCGCTCGGCGAACGTCGCCGTGTTGAGCACCTCGAAGATCGCCTGCCCCGCTTCGCCGCGCGCCGTGCAGGCGAGCACCAGCCGCTCCGGCGGGGCGATCTCGCGCACGACGCCGGTCATCGGGTACACCACCCCGTCCGGCCCGCGCATGTCGATGCGCACCGCGCCCCCGGCCCGCGCATCGATCTCGCACACCGGGTTGGTGAAGCCGTGCGGACCCCACCACCGCGCCAGGCGCTTGGGATCGGTCCACGCCCTGAAGACGACCCGGCGCGACGCCTCGAACTCGTGCCTCAGCATGAGCTTCGGCAGCGCCGGATGCACCTCGTGATGATGACCGCTGGCGTCCATCGTGGCCTCCTTTCGTCATGGGACGGTCGCGCCGTCCCGGCCATCGACGCTTCGCCCTGGAGAACGCGGCGGCGCCCCCCGCCATTCGATCGTTCCACCCGTCGCTAAGCCCCGGCGGCGGCGTATCATGCGACGCAGCCTCGCCCTCAGGGGCGAGCGGGAGGCGACTGATGAGGCTTCGCGCGGCGTGTGTGGTGGCTGTTGCGGCGGTGCTCCCCGCCGGGATCGCGGGGGCGGCGGCCCCGGCGGCGCCCGGGTACCACCTGGTCAAGACGTTCGCGGTCGGCGGCGACGGCGGTTGGGACTACCTGACGTTCGATCCCCAGACGCACCACCTCTACCTTTCGCGCTCGACCCACGTGGTCGTGATCGACGCCGCCACCGGCGCGCCGGTCGGCGAGATCGCCGACACGCCCGGCGTGCACGGCGTCGCGCTCGTGCCCGGCACCGAGATCGGCTACACCAGCGACGGGCGCTCCGGCAACGCGACGATGTTCGACACGCGCACGTTCAAGGCGATCAAGCAGGTCGCGGTCGGCGAGGGGCCCGACGCGATCGTCTACGACCCGGCCTCCAAGCGCGTGTTCACGATGAACGGCCGCGGCCACGACACCACCGCGATCGACGCCGCCACCGGCACGGTGGCCGGCCACGTCCCGCTCGGCGGCAGGCCGGAGTTCGCGGCCGCGGACGGGCGCGGACATCTCTTCATCAACAGCGAGAGCACCAGCGAGGTCGTCGAGATCGACACGCACAAGCTCGCCGTCCTCGCGCGCTGGCCGCTCGCCCCGGGCGAGGGACCGAGCGGGATGGCGATCGACGCCGCGCACCATCGGCTGTTCATCGGCTGCCACAACAAGCTGATGGTCGTCATGAACGCCGACACCGGCAAGGTCGTGACCACGGTGCCGATCGGCGCCGGCGTCGACGCCAACGCGTTCGACCCCGGCTCGGGCCTGGCGTTCGCGTCGTGTGGCGACGGCACGCTCACCGTCGCGCGCGAGGCCGCGCCCGACCAGTTCGCCGTTGCCGAGACCGTGACGACCGCGCGTGGCGCGCGCACGATGGCGCTCGACCCGGCGACGCACACGGTCTACCTGGCCACCGCGAAGTTCGGCCCGCCGCCGCCGCCGACCCCGGAGCGGCCGCACCCGTGGCCGAGCATCGTCCCCGGCTCGTTCGTCGTGCTGGTGTTCGGGCAGTAACCGCCCGGAGCGGCGCCACCAGACTGGCGAGGCGGCCCTCGCCGCTCGAGACCTCAGGATCTGATGAGGTCTGGGTGCCGCTGCTGCTTGTGTGTTGGTCGTAAGGCACGCCGCCACGCCGCAGGCGGGGCGGAGTGCCGCGTCCCTCTGCGCCGCGAGCGCAGCCCCAAAAAGGCGAGCGTCGCGTCCCGGAGAGAGCACGCGCGGAGCGCGCGCTCCACAGAAACGATCATGGCGAGCGTGCGCTTCGCCACGAACGGCACTCCGCTTCGCTTCGTGCCTTACTACCAACACACAGACGCGCTCGCACCGGTCGGGTCGTGCCGGTGTGGAGGTGACGAGCGAGACTTCGCCACGAACGGCACTCCGACCCTGACGGGCCTTCGTGCCTTACTACCAACACACAGACCGGCTCGCACCGCGGGCGCCTCTTTGCTCCTCTGTTCCTTTGCTCCTCAGCTCCTCTGCTCCTCCGCTCCTTTGCTTCTCTGCTCCTCAGCCCCTCTGCTCACCCCAGACCGTGACCCCGGCCGTCGAGTCGTTGCTTGTGTGTTGGTCGTAAGGCACGCAGCCCTGCGCCAGCAGGGCGGAGTGCCGTGTCCTCCGCGCTGCGGTGGGACTACACTGCCGTTGCCTCCGCCCGGGCGCGCGTGCGGCCCGGAGGCCGCGTCCGATGGCCAGTCGATACCGCCTCTCGAAGTCCCGGTTCACGGCCGGGCTCCAGTGCCACAAGCAGTTGTGGTGGAAGGTGCACGAGCCCGACGCGCCGGAGCTCGTCCCCAGCCCCGCGCAGCAGGCGGTGTTCGACCAGGGCACCCGCGTCGGCGAGGTGGCGCGCACGTACGTGCCGGGCGGGGCGCTGGTGGACGCGCCGCACAATGCCTTCGCCCGGCGGCTGGCGACGACGAAGCGCCTGCTCGAGCAGCGCGTCCCGGCGATCTACGAAGCGTCGTTCGACGCCGGCAGCGTCTACGCCGCGGTGGACATCCTCGAGCGCGACGGCGACGGCTTCCGCCTGATCGAGGTAAAGTCGTCCACCAAGGTCAAGGACGAGCACCTCCCCGACGTCGCGGTCCAACTCCACGTCCTGCGCGCCGCCGGCCTCGATGTGGCGTGCGCCGAGCTGATGCACCTCAACCGCGAGTGCGCTTACCCGGACCTCGCGGACCTGTTCGTCCGCGAGGACGTCACCGGCGCGGCCGAGGCGTGGCAACCCGAGCTGCCGGAGCTGATCGCCGGCCAGCTACGCATGCTCGCGGGCGGCCTCCCCGACGTCGCGATCGGCGAGCACTGCCGCACGCCGTACGAGTGCCCGTTCATCGGCCGCTGTTGGGCCGGCGTGCCCGAGCACCACGTCAGCACCCTGTACCGCGCACCGCACGGCGGCGCCGCGCTGATCGCCCAGGGGTTCGAGACGATCGCGGAGCTGCCCCCGGACGGCCTCAACGCGATCCAGGCGCGCCAGCGCGTCGCGGTGCTGACCGGACGCCTCGTCGTCGAGCCCGGCCTCGCGCACGCCCTGCGCGTCTTCGCGCCGCCGCTCGCGTTCCTCGACTTCGAGACCGTCGCCCCCGCCATCCCGGTGTGGGACGGCTGTCACCCGTACGACCAGGTGCCGGTGCAGTTCAGTTGCGACGTCGAGGCGGCGGGCGGGACGCTCGCCCACCACGAGTGGCTCGCGGAGGGCCCCGGCGACCCGCGCCCCGAGCTGGCGCGCGCGCTCGTCGCGGCGTGCGCCGGCGCCCGCACCGTCGTCGCCTACAACGCCCACTTCGAGCGCGGCTGCATCGAGCGCCTCGCCGAGGCCGTGCCTGAGCTGGCGGACGACCTCCTCGCCATCGCGGCGCGCCTGGCCGACCCGCTGCCGATCGTCCGCGCGCACGTCTACCACCCCGACTTCCACGGCAGCTTCAGCCTCAAGTCCGTCCTCCCCGCCCTCGTCCCCGCTGTCCCGCCCGTTGTCTCCGCAGAGCTCGCGCCCGGCGCGTGCTCATCCCGTGCCGAGGTCAGTCCGGGCCTTGCGCCCGCTCTCGACCTCGCACCCGCTGTCTCTGTGGAGCGCGCGCTCCGCGCGTGCTCGTCTTCCGCCGATGGAGGGGCGGGGCCTGCCCCCAGCGGAGCGGACGGCGAAACCCCGTCGCCAGGCGCGACGAACCGACCCCGTCCCAGCTCCCCGTACGCGGACCTCGAGATCGCCGAAGGCGCCACCGCGGCCGTCGAGCTCCAGCGCCTGCTGTTCCCGCGGCGACGCCATGACGCCCGCCGACAAGCAGCACCTGCGCAACGCGCTGCTGCGCTACTGCGCCGTCGACACCATGAGCATGGTCAGGCTGCTGGACCGGCTGCGCGAGCTGGCCTAGGCCGCAGCGGCTTGCAAGGATGCTCGCCACCGGTGTGGCTTGAAAATTCGGAGCCGGCCTCCGAGTTTTCACTGCGCGTTGCTCGCGCACGGGTCACCGCACCTCCCGGCTGCACGACCGCGTCACCGCGGTGGCGGCCGCACGCCTGTTGACCGACCTCCCCCGCTTCTAATCCGCTCCTGCGCCGTCGGCACCATGAGCATGGTCAGGCTGCTGGAGCGGCTGCGCGAGCTGGGTTTGGGAGCGTCGTCGACGGGCTACCGACCGGCCGCACCCTGGCGCCTGGCCGGCCCACAACCCTGCGATCAGCCACTCCCTGCCGACTTCCTGGCTTCAAGCCGCTCGATGGCCGGCTTCCCGATGACGGATTCGGTGGGCACGGGGGTCACGGCGTCCCCCGTGATGGGAACCGTCCCTTTCGGCTGAACGCGAGTTGGGCCGTCGGCTGAACGAACGGTCGCGTGTCGGCTGTCCCTGGTTCGAGCGGCGCGCTCGGTCACGCGCCGGCGCGACGGGGTGCGGCTTCGGCGCTCTCTCGGCTCGCGCCGGGGGCCGAGCCAGACCACGACCGTGCGGGCGCCGAGGTGTTCGCGCAGCTACTGGCAGAGCAGCTCGTGGAGCGCGTGCATCACGTCTTGCCGTTCGAGGCCGGTGGCGCCACCGCCCTGGTCACGTCGGCGGCCGCGCCGCTTTCGCTTTGCGGTTGGGGCGCCGTGGCCCGGGGGAACAGCCGGAGGTAAGGTTCGTGGCGCCAGCGTCGGTTGCGCTTCCACCCGGTCGTTTCGACCAGCCAGCCCAGGCCCTCGAAGCCGTCGATCAGCTTGTTCGCCGCCACATACGAGCAGCCGAGCTTTTCGGCCACGAAGCGCACGCTCACGATCGGGTTCTCGTAGAGCAGATCCAGGAGCCGCACACCCATCGTCCTGCCGCCGAGCTTGGCCACGATGGTCTGTCTCTGCTCGTCGCGCAGCGTCAGGATGGAGCGCGCCGTATCGGTCGCGGACCGGCTCACCTCGTGGACGCCGACGAGGAAGAACTTGAGCCACCCTTCCCAATCGCCGTCGGTGCGAACGGCCGTCAGTCGGTCGTAGTAGGCGGCGCGATGGGCCTTGAAGTAGTGGCTCAGGTACAGGAGCGGCCGCTGCAGGATGCCCCGCTGGCAGAGGAGGAACGTGATCAACAGACGGCCCACCCGCCCGTTCCCGTCGAGGAAGGGGTGGATCGTCTCGAACTGCGAGTGCGCGAGGCCGCAGTGGATCAAGACCGGAAGCGGCTCGACCGTGTGCAGGAACGTCTCCAGGTTGGCGAGCGCCTCGCGCATGGCGTCCACCGGGGGTGGGACGAACGTGGCGTGGGCCAGGGTGCTGCCGGGCGGCCCGATCCAGTTCTGGCGGCGGCGGAACTCGCCCGGTTCTCGATGGCTGCCGCGGACGCCGCGAAGCAACTTGCTGTGGATCTCCCTGAGCAAGCGGAGCGAGAGCGGCAGCTCCTTCAGTCTCGCGAGCCCGAAGTTCATCGCGGCAACGTAGTTGACGACTTCTTCGATGTCCTGCGGGAGGTCCGCGCCTTTCGCGCCGGCCTCGAACTGCAGCACGTCCTCGAGCGTGCTCTGCGTCCCCTCGATCTGCGACGAGAGCACGGCCTCGGTGCGGACGTACATGGCGACGAACAGGTCCGGGTTCGGGAGGATCGATGTCACCCCGTCGAGGCGCCCGAGCGCGCGGTCGGCGTCCGAGAGGGCGCGAAACAGCTGGGCGTCCATCGCCACTGGAGGGTCGGGCGGTAGGGGCGCCGGGATGAAGGCGGTGTATCCCGCGGCTTGTTTCACGAATCGACCCGCTCGCACAACACACCTCCTCGGCACCGGTCTGTGTTTCACGGCCGCATACCACGATTGGTCAGCGCCGGATCTTATTATACGGTACGGTCAAATCGTAAAACAAGGAGTCGCCCTTCCGGCAGACCAGCCTCGCGCGGTTCGCAAGCAGCCTCGTGGCCCACGGGACCGCTCATGAACGCCTCTGCCAGCACATCCGGACAAAGGTTGGGCGCGGGGCACACGAAGCGGGTGCGGCGCGGCAGCGGGGCTCGCAATGACAGAGGTTGGGCGCACGTCGCACAACGCGGGCGCGGCGCGGCGGCGGGGCACCCGACGACAGGGGTTGGGAGTGGGGCACACGAAGCGGGTGCGGCGCGGCAGCGGGGCGCGCGATGACTGGGCGCCGTCAGGGAGTCGGGATCCGATACAGGTTGCGCTGCACCGTCTGCAGCGCGAACGCGTACGTCTCGATCGTCGCGCCCGGCGCCATGTCGAACGTGTTGACCACCCGCGCGCCGGGCAGCTTGGCGATCTCGTTTCCCGAGCGAAACCCTCCGGGCGGAACCTGTGGCAGTTCCCGGCCGGGAGGCAACGGCAAGGCGACCGTCCGTCCGCTCGTTAACATCGCCGACGTCGGCAGCAAGACGAAGATCCACTTCCCGTCCCGCGACCACTTCAGGCGGCTCTCGCCGCCAAAACTGGTGAGGAACGGAGTCAACGGGCCGCCGCCGAGCGGAATCGCCGCAATCGTGGACCCCTCGGGTCCGGGGAGCTTGACCGCCAACCAGTGTCCGCCCGGCGAGACGCCAATAACCCCCGCAATGGGTTGCTCGATCACCTTGCGCAGCCCGGTCCCGTCGGGTCGGACGCGGTACACGAAGGCGGACAGCCCCTGAAAGACACGGAAGAAGATCTCACCGTCCGGCCCGAACACCGGCTGCTGGCCCTCCACGTTGGGGACCTCGCGGGGCGGGGTCCGCCGGTCGAGCGGCACCACCCAGAGACGGTACTTGCCATCGCGGTCGAGCGCGGTCACCACCACCTGCCGGCTGTCCGCGGAGATGTCGTAACCCGCTGACGGCATCCCGGTGACGGCGAACCCCGGCAGCACCGCCTCGTTCCGCCCGGATTCCAGGTCGACGACCCGCAGTTCGCTCGGGTCGGAGATCGGCAGGGCGCCCTTGAGGATGCGGTAGCACAGCTTCCTCCCGTCCGGCGTGAACTTCGGGTCGAAGCTATACCCCTCCAGCGAGACCCGGCGCTCGCCCGCGGAGTCGTGCAGCCAGACCGAACTCTGCCTCCGCCCGACCGCCGTGATGAGCGACCGGCCGTCCGGCGCCAGCGCGATGCCTTCCTCTTCGGTCGGTCCCGACGTCACCTGCTCCGGCCGGCCGTTGGGGAACGGCTGCCGCCAGATGTGGAAGACGCCGCCGGCGGACGAGTTCAGGTACATGAACCTGCCGTCGGGGGACCAGGCCGCGGAGGTGCAGCCGCCGTTCGGCGGTCCGACCTGTCGGCCCGGCGAGCCGCCGTCCATCGGGACCAGGCGGCAGGGAAGCCACTGCGCCCGGTCCATCTCCACCACCAGCACCCACTTCCCGTCAGGCGAGGGGTACGAGCGATGCGCCATGCCGCGGTCGCTCGCCGGCACGTACACGTCCCGCGCTCCGGCCCGGCTCTCTTCGGCGGCCACGATCGCCATGTGGATGTCGTGGTCCTTGATCTCGGAAAAGAGGATCTTGCCCTTCTCCGGCCACACCAGGCCCGACGCGTTCGGCAGCCAGGCGTGGGGCTGCCCGTTGATGACCGGCACCACCCAGGTGTCCCAGTCCCAGTACGTGCCCATGCCCACGGTCGTGTACGCGATCTCGGTACCGTCGGGCGAGAAAACCGGACTCATCTTCGGCACGTTGTCGTGGGTGAGCTGCACCGGCTCGCCGTCGGGCAGCATCTTGACGTAGACCTCGCCGGGGCCGACGAACGTGCTGGGGCCGCGGATGAACGTCAGCATGCGCCCGTCACGGGAAAGGGCGGGCTGGCTGACCGAATCGGGCAGGTCCGTGACCTGCACCCAAGCGGAGCCCCCGGCCGCTCGCTTCGGGCCGCGCAGCCACAGCAGCGCCCCGGCGGCAAGGCCCACGACGACCACCGCGACGGCCGCGGGCATCCAGACCCGACGCCGGGGCGGGGACGGCGGGGGAGCCTCTTTCGCGTCGGGCTCCTCCCCCAGCTCGAGCAGAGCCAGCCTCACGTCCGCCATGTTCTGGGCGCGGCGATCCGGGTCCTTGCGCAGGCAGCGCGCGACCAGCTTGTCCAGCTCGGGCGGGATGCCGGCCCGGGTCGGGCCGATCGGCTTGGGGTCCTCGTTCAGGATCGCGGAGAACGTGTCCGCCGCCGTCTGCCTGCGGAACGGCGGATGGCCGGACAGCATCTCGGACAGCACGCACCCGAACGAGAAGATGTCGCTGCGCGCGTCGACGTCCAGCCCTCGCACCTGCTCCGGCGACATGTACCCGGCGGTGCCGAGCACGGACCCGGCCTGCGTGGCGTCCACGACCGTCGTGGCGCCGGGGCCGCTCGGCGCCGCGAGCTTGGCGAGGCCGAAATCGAGGATCTTGACGTGGTTCTGCCTGCCGACGATCACGTTCTCCGGCTTGAGGTCGCGGTGGATGATGCCTTGCCCGTGGGCCGCGGCGAGTCCGGAGGCGATCTCCGCCGCCAGCTGCACCGCCTGCCGCACCGGCATCGCGCCCGCGTCGAGGAGCTGCCGCAGGCTCTTCCCCTCCACCAGCTCCGTCACGATGTAGTGCACGGGCTCGCCGGCGCCTTCGGCCTCCGGCGTTTCCCGGTCATCGGCGCGAAGCAGCGGCCGCGCCGAGCCGACGTCATGAATGGCCAGAATGTTGGGATGGTTGAGGGCGGCGACCGCGCGGGCTTCCTGTCCGAACCGGCGCAGCCGCTCAGGATCGGAGGCGAACTCGACCGGAAGCACCTTGACGGCGACGTCTCGCCCGAGCCGCGCGTCCCTGGCGCGGTACACCTCGCCCATGCCGCCGGCGCCCAGCAGGCCGACGATCTCGTACGGGCCGAGCAACGTCCCAGATGGAAGGGACATCGTTAAGTTTTGCGGATCCCCTGGATGATTCTACTCCCGTCCTCAGAACACCGGCGACGCCGGGGGGGTTCGCTACGCGCCAGTCACGCCGTCAGCGCGATCAATCAATCGCGGGCACACGGCCCCGAGCGCGCAGTGACCGCAATCCGGATCCTCCGGGTGACACCATGTGCGGCCGACGTGCCACGTGGGGTAGTCGAGTTCCCCGGGGCGCGGTGGGTAAAGCGCCCGCGCCACTTCGACCATGTGGTTCATGTCGTCCCGCTCGGCAAGGCCAGTGCGAAGGAACACCCGTCGGATGTGAACGTCGAAGGCGATGTCGCTTCCCTCGAGGCGCTTGATCGGCACACGAAGATCCCGCTCCAGGATCTCGACGGCCATCGCGGCCTTCTTCTGGCCGATCCCCACGAACGCCTCGAGACGACGCTGCAGGTCCTTGGCCCTTGGCTGATCGCCCCAGATCGCCCCTGCGTCGCCGTCGTACTCGCTCAAGACTTGCTCCGCGGCCGCCAGAACCCACGCCGGAAGCGTGTTGACGTACAGATGCAGGGCGGGAGGCTTTCGGATCACCTCAGCCAGCCGCTCCCCTTCGGCCTTCAGCCGGCGAGGATCGAGGTGTCCCAACCGCTCCTTCAGCAGATAGGGCGCCGACCAGGCCCGCTCGGCCCGGATGCCCTGATCGAACATTACGGCAAGCAGGAACGCAAACGGATCCTCCCTGACCAGCGCGTCGGCCTTTGCGTCTCTGGAGAAGGTGACCGGGTGGGCCGCCAGTTCCCGGCCCAGGTCGAGCAGTTTTCGGGTAATGCCGGCCGGGTCGAGCTTTGCAGCGGCTTTCGGCGGCGCAACGGGCTCAGCCGCGACCGGCTTCGGCGCAGGAGCTGGCGCCGCCGTCTTCGAGGACATCCGCAGCAGCGCGTGGAGCGCCCAGGACTGGAGGTCGTCCTCCACGATCTTCAGCGCGAGGCAGTTCTTGCTGTACTTGGCGGCGATTTCGCGTCGATGGTCAACCCAGGTGAAGGAATCGTACCCGTCAGGCGGTTCGTCGAGCGTCCGCACGAGCCTCTTCCCGGCGACGCGGAGAACGCTCAGCAGGGCGCGCGAGGCTGTGTAGTCGTCTGCCTCGACCCCCTCGACCATCGGCTGGTCCGCGACCCACGTCACCGAGTGGACGCGATTGCGCCCATAGACGACACGGTGCGACAGGCCGTGACGGATACGGTAGTGGCGCGACCGCCAGACGGCGTCCACGTCCCACACCTTCTCGAACCGCTCCTCACCTTCCGGCCACGTGAACACGAACGGTGTACCGGGCGTCGCGGTGACAACGATGCCCCGAGCCTCGCCACCTTGATTCATCATCCGCCTCCATGCTCTCTCAGGAACTGCTTGTACCGATGGAGCTGCTCGCCGAGGCGAAGATCCTGAAGAGGCCACACAACGACCGCACCGACCTTCTCGAGGTGCGGCCTGACCGCTTCGACGTAGTGCGACCCGGCGTGAAACTCGAACACCCGACCGGATAGCGGCGCGGCGGCGGCCCGGAGCTGCGCAGAGACCCGGTCGCCCCACGCCCGCCTGCCCGCTGCCGAGAGGTTCGACAGCCGCACATCGTATGGCTCCAGCACCTCGTCAGGCCGCACCAACCCGTGCTTCGCGCTGAGAATGAACCAGGGCGAGCCGAGCGCCTCGGCGTACGCCCGCCGCAGGCGAAACAGCGTCGAGACGTAAAGATCCCGCGCCGCTACGGCAGCAGGCCCCTTCTCGCTCACGCATCCGAGGAGAAGGACCCGCGTATGCCCATCAGTGACCGCCGGCGCTCCCAAGTCTGTACCCCCGAAGCCCAATCAGTTTACTCGCCGAAGCCAAGTACCAAGTCCCTAACGACCTTCGAGTAGGCGGGTTCTCGCCAGCGCAGGGAGCGGACCCACTCGTCCTCCTCCGCAATCCGCCCGGAGCTCCCTCTACCTCATCGATCGCTGGTAGCCCGGTCAGGCGACCCCTAAGCGCACCTTCAGGCGCTGGACGGTGTGGTCCCACTTTGCGGATGTGGGCCGGGCCACCGTATTTTGGTTGCCGAAGAACCCACGCTCCTTGATCGCCGCGGCTACTGGGACGGTCTTGAGCCACTTCACCCTGACGAGGTACTCCGCCGTTTCGGGATTGTCCGCGGCCTTGGCGGCTTTCGCGACGGCGAGCGGGAGCTGCGTGATCGGCACTTGGCGACCGTCGTCGGTTTCTGCCATGAAGTCGTCGACTGCAACGCGACCTGCGGTGACTTTGCCAACGCCAACATAACCCGTCCCAGGGATGTTGACCCAGACTCTCGCATCGGGTTCGAGCATGGCCAGTGTGTTTGTGTACCAGGAGCCTCCACCCGCGCTGATGAACCCGTATTTGACAGCTTCTTCCCAGCTGCGGACATCCTCCAGTCCGAATGACACGTAATATTCACCGTTCCAGTCCCCACCACCTACCCCAGGGGCCAGGGCCGAGGGCTCGCGCAGCCAGGCGCGCGCGATGTATTCGCGGTCGCCATCGCGGTAGAAGCGGAAGAAGACCGCATTGATGTTCACCTCGTGGTGCTCGGCCAGATAGGTGACGATCCTTTCCGTGCTTGGATCAAGGGCAGAAGCGACGATGATCAGCTCGTGGTCCCCGTTCAGCTCCTCGGGCATCGCCTTGACCCTGAAACGCTGGCAGAACGCCTCGTTGATCGAGCGGGATCCCCACTCCGGATGCCAGTTGGCGACATAGCTCTGATAGATCCCGGCCACGTCCTCGTCGCCCAACGTTCGCACCCACGACCCATAGTCGAGGACCTGGGCGACGATGTCGCGGTAGGTTTTGTCCTTCTTCAGCTCGATGACGGCCAGGTTGCCCTCGATGTCGATTGCGAGCAGGTCGATCACCTTGTCGAATGGCGTGCGCACCTGGCGCCCGACAACCATGAGGTGGGGAACCGCTATGCTGATGTTGGCGTCAAGGAGCCCTTCGAGACGCGACTCCGTGGGCATGACACCGAAGTTCATCGACTCCAGTTTCCCGTCGATTCGCCAGATTCCCAATTCGAGCGGCATCATGCCCTCCCGCTTTCAAGCTGGTGTGCACCCGTCCAGAGCGTCCCGGCGCCAGCTTCGATGATTGCATCGGGAGCTTGGCAGCCATGCCATCAACGGCTCCCGTGCTCCCTCCTCGGTTCCGCCTAGAACCTGATCACTGCAGCTGGCAGTCACGAGGGCGACGGGCTCATGCCTCAGCCCATATCTCACTCAACACCTCGGCCTGCTCCAGTACGGTCTGCGTCGCCTTCGCCTGCTTGTCGGGGGGGTAGCCGTACTTGCGCAGGATGCGCTTGACGATGACGCGGAGCTGGGCGCGGACGCTCTCGCGGATCGTCCAGTCGATGGTGACGTTCTTCTTGACGGTCGCGACCAGCTCGCGGGCGATCGCCGTCAAGGTCGGCTCGCCGAGCACCTTGACCGCGCTGTCGTTGGTCTCCAGCGCGTCGTAGAACGCGAGTTCGTCGTCGTTGAGCCTCAGCGCCTCACCGCGGGCGTCGGCCGCCCGCATGTCCTTGGCGAGCGCGATCAGCTCCTCGATCACCAGCGCCGTCTCGATCGCCCGGTTCTGGTACTTGCGCACCGTCTGCTCGAGCAGGTCGGCGAACGAGCGCGCCTGCACGACATTGCGCTTGCCCCGCGTCTTGATCTCGCCGGCCAGCAGCTTGCGCAGCAGCTCGACGGCGAGGTTGCGCTGCGGCATGCCGCGGATCTCGGCGAGGAACTCCTCCGACAGGATCGAGATGTCGGGCTTCTTCAAGCCGGCGGCGGCGAAAATGTCCACTACCTGGTCGGAGACCACGGCCTTCGAGATGATCTGGCGGATGGCCAGGTCGAGTTCTTCGTCGGTCTTGCCCTCGCCCGGCGTCCCCTTGGCGAGCACGGCCCGAACGGCCTGGAAGAAGCCGACATCGTCGCGGATGCGCAGCGCCTCATCGGCCGGTACGGACAGCGCGAACGCCTGCGAGAGCGCGGTGACGGCGCCCACCAGTCGTGTCTTGCCGTCGTCCTGGCCGAGGATGTGCTCCTGCGCCGCCGGCAGCAGCGACAGCCGCTCCTGCGGCGTGCCGGCCGTCCAGGCCGACCAGTCGAAGCCGTGGAAGAGACCGCAGCAGACCTCGTACTTCTCGAGCATGACGGCGACCGCCTTGGCCTGGTCGATCGCGGTCTCGCCGGTGCCGCCGCTCTCCGTGTAGGTCGCCAGGGCCTGCTTCAGCTCGTCGGCGAGGCCGAGGTAGTCCACGACCAGCCCGCCGGGTTTGTCCTTGAAGACGCGGTTGACGCGCGCGATCGCCTGCATCAGCCCGTGCCCGCGCATCGGCTTATCCACGTACATGGTGTGCAGGCTCGGGGCGTCGAAGCCGGTCAGCCACATGTCGCGCACGATCACGATCCGAAACGGGTCCTTGGGGTCCCGGAAGCGCACGGCCATCGCCTCCCGGCGTGGCTTGTTGCGGATGTGCTGCTGCCAGTCGAGCGGGTCGGACGCGGAGCCGGTCATCACGACCTTGAGCGAGCCTTGGTCGTCATCCTCGTGGTGCCACGCCGGCCGCAGCGCCGCGATCTCCCGGTACAGCTCGACGCAGATCCGGCGGCTCATGCACACGACCATCGCCTTGCCGTCGATCGCCGCGAGGCGATCCTCGAAGTGTCCCACCAGGTCGCGGGCGATGAGCTTGATCCTGTTGTCCGACCCGACGACGGCCTCGAGCTGGGCCCACCGCGTCTTGAGCTTCTCCTTGCGCTCGACCTCCTCCCCTTCGGTGGCCTCCTCGAACGCGGGGTCGATCTTGGGACGCTCGGAGTCTTTCAGCTCGAGCTTGGCGAGCCGGCTCTCGTAGTAGATCGAGACCGTGGCCCCGTCTTTGACCGCCCGCTGGATGTCGTAGATGCTGATGTAGTCGCCGAAAACGGCGCGGGTGTTGGCGTCGGTGTGCTCGATCGGGGTCCCGGTGAAGCCGATGAACGAGGCGTTCGGCAGCGCGTCGCGCATGTGGCGGGCGAAGCCGTCGATGAAGTCGTACTGGCTGCGGTGCGCTTCGTCGGCGATGACCACGATGTTGCGCCGATCCGAGAGCACCTGCTGGCGGTCGCCCTTCTCCTCTGGGAAGAACTTCTGAATCGTGGTGAACACGACACCGCCCGACGCCACGGCCAGCTTCTCGCGCAGATCGGCGCGGTTGGCGGCCTGCACCGGCGGTTGCCGCAGCAGGTCGCGGCAGCGGGCGAAGGTGGCGAAGAGCTGGTCGTCGAGGTCGTTGCGGTCGGTGAGGACGACGACCGTCGGGTTTGCCATCGCCGGGTGCAGGATGATGCGCCCGGCGTAGAACGCCATCGTCAGGCTCTTGCCCGAGCCCTGCGTGTGCCAGACGACGCCGGCGCGCCGGTCGCCCGGTCGCGCCCCGGGTGGGGCGCCGGCGTAGAACAGGCCATCCCCGTCGGCCACGACGACCTTCGAGGCCCGCAGTGTCTCTTCGACCGCTACCTTGACCGCGTGGAACTGGTGGTAGCCCGCCATCTTCTTGGTGAGCGTGCCGCCCCCGGAATCCTCGAAAACGATGAAGTGCCGCACGAAGGCAAGGAAGCGCTCGCGATCGAAGAAACCTTTCAGCATCACCTCGAGCTCGGCGGCCGCCGCTCCGGCGTCCTCGCGCCCCGTGATCGTCCGCCACGGCTTGAACCACTCCTTGCCGGCCCCGAGCGCGCCGATGCGGGCCTGGACGCCGTCGGAGGCCACCAGCGCGGCGTTGAAGGCGAACAGCGCGGGGATCTGCGCCTGGTAGGTTTGGAGTTGCTGGTAGGCGCTCCACACAGTGGCGTTCTCATCGGCCGGGTTCTTGAGCTCAATGACCGCCAGCGGCAGGCCGTTGATGAAGAGCACGATGTCCGGCCGGCGCGTGTGCTGGCTGTCGGCGACCGTGAACTGGTTAACCGCGAGCCAGTCGTTGTTGTCGGGGTCGTCGAAGTCGATGACCTTGGCCTGCGCCCCGGCGATCGAGCCGTCGGGCCGGCGGTACTCGACGGTGACGCCGTCCACCAACATCCTGTGCACGGTGCGGTTGAGGTCGATCAACGAGGGCGCATCGGTGCGCGTCAGCTTGCGGTAGGCATCCTCGACGGCGTCTGCCGGGAGGTTGGGGTTGAGGCGAACGAGCGCGTCGCGCAGGCGGCGTTCGAGGATGACGTCGCGGTAGGTTGGGTCGGAACGCTCGGCAAAGATCTCCCCAGGCGCGATCTCGGGGCCGTGTTTGACGGCGTACCCAAGCTCCTCCAGCCAGGCCAGGGCGGCATCTTCGACCACGGACTCGGTGAAGGTACGTGGGCTCATCCCGGGTCGTCCTCGATGAGGTTCCGCCGGGCCCGTCGCTCGTTGGTGACGAGGGCGTGCGTCGTGAGCGTGCGCGCCAGCAACCCGATCGCCTGCTCGATCTCACTCAAGCCCCGCTCCCGCAGGCGGCGCTCGTTGAGCGTGTAGCCACGCCGCAGATGCTCGCGGAGGGTGTTGGTGGCCCAAATCCGAAACTGGGTGCCGCGCTGCGACTTGACCCGGTAGCCGACCGAGATGATGACGTTGAGGCTGTAAAATCTGACCGGCTTGTCGGACCCAGCAACGTGCAAGAAATGCACATTGCTTTCCTCGTCGAGTTCCCCCTCCTTGAACACGTTCCGAATGTGCTTGGTCACGAGCGAACGATCCCGCCCAAACAGCTCGGTCATCTGCGCCTGGGACAGCCAGACCGTATCGCGCTCCAGCCGCACCTCGACCCTCGCCTGGCCATCGGGCGCCTGGTAGACGACGACCTCGCCGCCGGGGTGCTCGGCCGAGGAACTCATGTGCGCACCAGTCCCGGCTTCATGCGTACCTCCGTTCGTGTAAGGAGTCGTCCAGCGCCTCGGGGCGCAGCGAGGGGTTGAACCGGACAACCGCCTCGCGCAGGCGCCGCTCGAGGACCACATCGCGGTAGCTCGGGTCGCTGCGCTCGGCGAACATTTCGCCCGGTGCGATCTCTGGGCCGTGCGCGACGGTGTATCCCAGGCCCTCCAGCCAGGAAAGGGCCGCGTCCTCAACGACCGATTCGGTGAACCCGAAAGTCATCCGCCTGCGCCCGGGTCTGTGCCCTTGCCAGGTCCTCCGACCACAGTACCGGTCCAGTCATCAACGATCCTTTCCCAGTCGATACTACGTTGTTCCTTTCCAGTCCAGACAGCCCAGAAGCGTGGATCCTGCGAGCGCGGCTGGTGCGATTCCGGCAACTCCAGGATCTCCACCAAGGTTGGGACCGTAGCGGCCCAGCCGAGCAGAACGGCTTGCCGCGTCGGCAGGCTGGGCAACTCCCTGAGCAAGCCCGCAAGGTTATCGGGAACTAATTTCCCGACGAGTTCCTGATCGCGGTCGTTGACGATACGATGAAGCAGAAACGTGTTGCACTGCGCCAGAACCGTTGGCGAGAGTTCGGAAGGTCGCTGGGACGATAGCACAAGTCCAAGGCCAAACTTCCGACCCTCACGCGCAATCCGCTCAAACGTGAGTCGACACATCTGGGCGGCCGAAGGGGTGCCAGTCTCTTCGTCTGATCCGCGCTTGATGAACTCGTGTGCTTCCTCAAGAACAAGCACCGTCGGGAGTTCGCTGTCATAAAGCTTCCTGTACCGCTGACTTGCCTCGAAGACTAACCGGGCTACGACCGCGATGACGATATGCACAACCTCCGAGGGCACCAGCGAGAGGTCGAGGATCGCGAGTTCCCCGTTTGATGCTTGGTCCTCGCCCACGTACCCGCCTAGCCACCGTCGGAACGTGATCGATCCCTGCGCCGGATTCACGACAGGCCCCAAGCGCCGATCTGCCAGCATCATCCGAATCCGCATGGTAAGGCTGGCCAGGAACTGCGCTGTTTGCCCGCCGGGAGCCTCCGCGCCGACCAGGTCGAGGTGATCCGGCAACGCCGAGATGCCGAACTCTGTTGGTGCATCCTCATTAACCGCCTCGTCGTGCCCTTGGTCCGGTAGGTAGGTTAGGGCCTCCGCGATCGCCGAGACCACCTGCAGGACCTCGGCCTCGCTGAAATCGTTGAACCCCTCGCTGTTCGGTCTCTTCCAGTGGCGGCGCCCCGACACCTCGCGGGCGACTGCCGCGACCTTTCCAAGAGCTTCCCGGAGTGGTCCCTGTATCGAGCTGGAATGACGTTCAGCATCCGTTTGGAGGTTCACCAATTGGTTGCCGCAGTTCTTGTTCTCTGGGAACCCTTGATAGCCCGAAGCCCCCTGCGCGATGCGCGCCTCTAGGAGCGTCTTGTAGGACCGCATCAGCCGGAACGCCTGGCGTTCCGCTGGCTCGGAGAGCCGCGCTCCCGACCGCATGTCCCGCAGTGCCTGAAGCAGAAGAGGGCGTTGAACCCCCGGCGCTGCAAGCGCAAACGCTGCCCATTCGTGGCTGTTCCACATCCAGGCTGGCAACAACAACGGCTGCGTCTTGTCATTCTTCTTGGGGGCCACCTGGAACCTACGGACGCCCGGGTAGTCTGAGAAGGCACCAGAATACTCGCCGTTGGGATCGAGCACGATGAAACGAGCGTTCGCATGCTCGCGACCGTGCCGACAGGAGCGTGCCGCTGCCAAGGACCACCGGATGAGCCCAGCTACGGAGCAGGACTTGCCACTTCCAGTGTTGCCCAGGACAGCGAGATGTCGTCCAAAGACCTTGTCGGGATCCACCGTCACAACTGCATCCGCAGCGAGTGGCGAGGTGCCGATACGAACCCGCTGGTCCTCTGGCTTGGACGCCTGGATGATCCCCTTCAGTTGGTCGGCAGTGGGAAGCTGGACGGTGTCCCCGACGGATGGGAAGGCGGACACTCCTCGCCGAAGCAGGTACGCTGTTGAGTTGCCAGCCAGCTCGGCCGTCGCAGTCAAGGTCCCGAGGGGGGTTAGCGTAAGCCTCCTGAGTGGGAAGGGTAGGTCGACGAGGCCGAAGTCCTTGAGCCCGGGCCGTCTCGGGAACTGAGATCGCTCCACTCCCACCCAGACGATCAACCCCACGACGGCGCCAGTCTCGTTTGGCACTAGGAGATACCCGTTGATCCTGGGAAACCCCATTGGCACACCGGTGTTCAGGGCCATTGCCTGTGGCGCGTTTGGTTCGAGGAGGACGTGAATCTCTGAGGGCGATACGGAATCCACAGTCCCTATCGTGAGGGCCGCTAGACGGTCAACTGGCTTAGTCATCGGACACACTGCCCCTACCTTGTATGTACCCCTCACCGCGCTGTTCGAGGAGCTTGGTCTTGCGAATGCTTATCTGATCGATGGCAGGCTTGGGCAGGTAGTTGGCGACAAGAGTCTCGAGCTCGCCGAAATGGCTCCCAAGGAGCAACGAGATCTGGGCGCGTTTGCCCACGTCGCCACAGAACTGCATAATCCGCTGGCGGCTGGCGTTGGCATGGTCCTGTTCGACCCCCGGTGCGGGTTTGTCCCAGGCGATGATCACCAGGTGGGTCGACGGGATCGAGAGCATATCCTTGATCACGCGGTTGACGTGGTCGTCGCCGTAGCCATAGCCGTAGGTCACGAGTGCGGAGTTCGGACGACAGACCGATGCGGCGAAGTCCCGAAAGAGCTCGGCGTAGGGATACTCAAGAGTCTCAACGTCCTTCGCTGGGTTCGGGTAGACCATCACCGAGTCGCCAGGTTGTTTGGGCAGTGCTGGGTGGCCTGCGGGCGCACCGAAAGGTAGGGCGGAGCGACGCAGCTCGCGGTCCTCCCAGCGCCAGTCCAATGAGCCATGCAGCTTGCTGAAACGAATGACGCCCTCTAGGTACCGCGGCTCGCCCCGGATGCCCGGAGGGTTGTAATGCAAGTCGATGTTCAGGCGCGTCGCACGGAAGACTGGCGCGAGGGACCCCACAAAGCGGTCGATGACATGGAGCCCGGCAAAATCGCACCCATACTCGACGAGTCGATCATAGTTCGTGGTAAAGAGGTTCAGGCGCTCACGGGTCGCGGCCCGACTCGCGAAGCTAAGGAGAAATGAAACGAGCAGATCCTCACCCTTCCGGCCCGCCGCTGCCGGCGCTTCGCGTATTGAGCGCTCCGATCCGAGGATCGACTCTACGAACCGCCCGAGTTGATGGTCGATCTCCTGCCTCCAACTTTCGGCTCGGGCATCCCCCATCGCCTCCAGGCCAGCGCGGACTTGCAATGCTGCCCGGAGCTGATCTTCAAAGTTGGCGCAGCCTCGACCGCATTTTTTGGCCGATTGTTCGGCGTAGGCAGTGACCCGGTCGGCCAACTCGCAGTGCCAATCGGTCTGACTCATATCGGCTGGGACGCCGCCCGACGCAAGTGCTATCGCTGTACTAAACCCGCTGCCTAAGACGAGCGACAGATGCTCACTTTGAAAGACCGCCGTGAGCCAGGGCTCGATGACCTTGCGGTGCTGTGCTGCATCACCCAGCTCGGTCTCATTCGGGAAACGGCCCTCCCGGGGACCGGCTCGATAAATGTGCGGTGAGAGGTCAGGCATCGCATCCTCCTTGGGCGCAGCCGCGAGCCCTGTCCTTTGGGCTCAGGCGTAGCTCCCCTGAGATGAGTTTCGGGAGCAGGCCGTCGCGCAGGGCAGCGATACTCGCAGACTCTTGGATGTTCTGTTCCTGCCGGGTCCACAACGGGCCCATTAGTTGCACGAACGCCCTCTGTACGTCATGTGGTGGATGCAGCACAGACAAACCGTAGAAATCCTCTCGGCTGGTTGACGGAATGGCTGACCCACTGTCCATGCCGTTGATATTGTGACGGAGCAGTTCGTAGTAGCCCCAACGCAGTTCGGTTGCAGCCTTTGGCTCGAGGTAGAACGCCGTGTCTATGACAAAGAACGGCGTACTGCAAAAGTGGACGCCTCGGTAGGCCCCCTTGCGCCCAATCACAACGCCGGGGTGCTGGCACAGCGGCGCGGAATGGCTCCCGATCCTGCCATTTGTCCCGTAGACAGGGTACGGCTGGTGGTCACCCGCATAGTCGTCAAGGCTCTTCCCGTACTCCAGCGTCGCTAGGTTGCCCCATGTTGTAGCCTTCCACCCCTTCGGAATCACCCCTAATTGGGAGTCTTTGAAGGACCTCGGAAATAGGTTGACCAGGGGCTGGGATAGGCCAGGGTCGCGACCTTCGGCCTTGGCGCGGACGGGATCGAAGTCCACGAACCAGGACTTGAAGAGCGCCCGCGCCATCGCCTCCAGCGTCTCGCTCATCCGTCGGTTCAGCTCGATCTTGTCGTCCAACGTGCCGAGGATGTGGGCGATGGCGCACTGCTCGGGGACTGGCCGCCACAGTACGTCCAGCCTCTCCAAATCACTCCCGCGAATTCCCGATGCACCCGCACCCTGTTCAACGATGCTCGAGATCGCAGCCCGTCCATGGTGGGATTGAAGGTAATAGAAATAGAAGCGCGAATCAGCCTCTCGTGGATCAAGTCGCACGCGCGTGACGTGCGACTCAAACGTCACTGGCTCATCGTCATTCAGGAAGATCGAGCACTTCCCAGCGCCCTCCAGCACTAACGACTGTCGCGCAAAGAGCAGGTCGCCAGGCTTAAGAAGAACGTTTTCGGCTTCCGCCTCGCTCAACGGGACTCGATCCATTGGTGCATTTCGGAGCCTTGGGTAGGCGAAGAGTTCCCCCATGTTGACCATCTTCACGCCAGCGCCGCGAACGGACTTGGGGCGCGTTAGCCCATTCCGCGGGTTCTCTGCGAACAACTCGCCGAACGGCCGTACGTCACCCGCCATACCCAAGCTCCTTCAGGTTGCCGCCGATGGCGGCGTTAAGCATTGACGAGCCGGTGCGCTGGTGGTGCGGCCTCGCGGGGAGCCGCCGCATCGTCACACCTTCTCCGGCAGGAAACCGATGGGGCGCTTTCTCCTCGGTTCGGGCGGGGTCATCAACTCGCGGATGGCGTCGAAAACCACCTTGAACTGGGTGTCGTACCTGCGCTCCAGCAGTGCCAGCTTGCGGGCCAGGTCAGCGTTGGTGGCCAGCATCCGCCGCAGCCGCACGAAGGCGCGCATGATCTCGATGTTCACCATGACGGCGCGCTCGCTGCGGAGGACGCTGGAGAGCATGGCGACGCCCTGCTCCGTGAAGGCATACGGGGCCGCGCGGCGGGCGCCGCCCCAACTTGAAGTCACAATCTGTGATTTCAAGTCGGCTAACTCCTTCGCGCTCAGTTGAAACATGAAGTCCTTGGGGAACCGTGCGAGATTGCGCTTCACGGCCTGCACCAACGCGCGGGGCTCGACGTCGTAGAGCTGCGCGAGGTGCGTGCTGAGCATGACCTTCTCGCCACGGATGAGGAAGATGTGGCGCTCGATGCGCTCGGTGGGGATGATCACCCGCTCATCCGCCATACCCAAGCTCCTTCAGGTTGGCGGCGATGGCGGCGTCGAGCTTGGCGCCCTCGGCCTGCTGCTCGCGCAGCGTCGAGACGAGCCGCTTCATCTTCTCGTCGAACGGCTCGCCGTCATCCTCGGCGGCCTCGGCGCCGACGTAGCGGCCGGGCGTGAGCACGTGGCCATGCCTGCGGATCTCCTCGAGCTTGGCGGCCTTGCAGAAGCCGGCCACATCGGCGTACTCGCCCACTTCCTTGTCGCCACGCCAGGCGTGGTAGGTGCCGGCGACCTTCGCGATGTCGGCGTCCGTCATCTCGCGGTGGGTGCGGTCGACCATCGAGCCGAGCTTGCGCGCGTCGATGAACAGCGTCTCGCCGCGCCGGTCGCGGAAGCGCCCGTTCCTCTTGTTGCGCGCGATGAACCACAGGCAGACCGGGATCTGCGTCGAGTAGAAGAGCTGGCCGGGCAGCGCCACCATGCAGTCCACCAGGTCCGCTTCGAGGATCGCCCGGCGGATCTCGCCTTCGCCCGACTGGTTTGAGGACATCGAGCCGTTGGCGAGGACGAAGCCCGCGAGCCCGGCGGGTGCGAGGTGGTGGATGAAGTGCTGCACCCAGGCGTAGTTGGCGTTGCCGGCGGGCGGCACGCCGTAGACCCAGCGCTTGTCGTCCTTGAGCAGCTCGCCGCGCCAGTCGCTGTCGTTGAACGGTGGGTTGGCGAGGACGAAGTCGGCCTTGAGGTCGGGGTGAAGATCGCGGTGGAAGCTGTCAGCGGAGCCCTCTCCAAGATTTGCTTCGATGCCGCGAATGGCAAGGTTCATCTTGGCGAGACGCCAGGTCGTGTAGTTGGACTCCTGGCCGTAGATCGAGATGTCGCCGACCTTGCCGCTGTGCGCCTCGATGAACTTCTCGCTCTGCACGAACATCCCGCCGGAGCCGCAGCAGGGGTCGTAGACGCGGCCCTTGTACGGCGCGAGCATCTCGACCAGCACGCGCACCACGTGCGACGGCGTGTAAAACTGGCCGCCACTCTTGCCCTCCGCGCTTGCGAAGCGGGCGAGAAAGTACTCGTAGACGCGACCCAGGGTGTCCTTGGCGCGGTCGGCGGCGCTGCCGAGCGCGATGTCGCTGACGAGGTTGATGATCTGGCCGAGCCGCTGCTTGTCGAGGTTGGGCCGGCCGAAATCCTTGGGGAGGACACCCTTGAGCGACGGGTTGTCGCGCTCGATGGCAGCCATCGCGTCGTCGACGATCGTGCCAATGGTGGGCTGCGGGGCGCTCGCCTTCAGGTGCGCCCAGCGCGCTTCCTTGGGGACCCAGAAGATGCTGGAGGCGCGGTACTCGTCGGGGTCCTCGGGATCGGCGCCCTGGGCCTGCTGGGCCTCGAGCTCGGCGTGCTTGGCCTCGAAGGCGTCGGAGATGTACTTGAGGAAGATCAGGCCGAGGACGACGTGCTTGTACTCGGCGGCGTCCATGTTGTTGCGCAAGGCGTCCGCCGCCGCCCAGAGCTGCGCCTCGAGGCCAAGGGGGGCGGTTCCGCCCTTCTGACGAGCCATCAACAACCTCCGAGCAGCAACTGTGCAATTCCGAACCCGTGTGGCCTCTCAGGCCGTCGGCACTGTTTCCGCCCCGCGTGAGCGTTGCACCGCCATCGGGCGAGCGACCCCTCGCCGGTCAGGCGCGCGGGAGCGCGTGCTCCGGAATCGCTGTTCTCTCCGCTTCGCACCACGAAGTTCTCACCATGACTGCGCAAGAATCATACGCCCACTTGCGGCGATCGGAGGGGTGGCCACCCTGGGGATATCCCGCCGGGTGGACTTGCGACTCTTGCGATGTTGCCGCGTTCATCCTCGAGACATCGTGTCGGCGTGCCATTCGAGAAACTCTCGTCGCGGGCGGTCCGCAACGTCGTGGGGGAGCCACAGCTCCCGGCCCGCGAGCTGCATGTACTCCTCGCCGTTGTGGAAGTCCTCCCGCAGCTTGCGGCTCACGCGGAAGCGGTGGTCCGGCGTCACCGTCACGTAGCCCCGGTCGAACAGGCGATGGAGATCGGAGCGCAAGAGGATCCCGTTGCTGGCCTCGTGCTGGCCCCCCTCGCTGATGGGCAGGATGTGGGCCGCCTCCAGCACCGGCTGCACCCTCTCCTTCGTGATGGCGCAGCGCCGCTCATACAGGTCCGTGATGACGACACGGAACGAGCCCTGGCCGAGGCGCGGGCGGATGAGCACTGGCTCGCCGCGGGTTGGCGCTCGCTCACCCAGCCGGAGAGGGGCCTCGACCGAGAGCGCCACCCGAACGGCCTCCCACAGTGATTTTCCCGTTCCCGCGCCCATGTCGTAGCTGCGGCCCTGCACGATGTTGCGGGCGAAGTCGTCCGGTACCGGGATCCAGTCTTCCTGATTCAGGAAGAACGGCTGTTCGAGGATGATGCAGCCGATCTGGTAGTCCTGCTGCGGCTGCGGCGGGACACGGCGGTACTTCTCGATCCTACGGCGCATCTCGGTCAGGGAGGTCGCACCGTTCTTCTCGCCGAACGCCTCCCAGGCTAGGCTCGTCGGCAACAGCGAGGCGTGTGCGAAGAATCCACCACCCACGATGAAATTGCGCGGGCTGTGCAGCTTGAATAGGAACGGCTCGCCGGGGAGGAGCGTCTTGAACAACTTCATGCCACCCGGCTGTCAGAAGTTCAGCTCCTCCGGCTGCATCGCCTGCAGGTAGCGGAACCAGTCGTAGTCGGTGATCCCAACGTAGAGCTTCATCGCAGCTCTCCCGGCGCCTGTTGGCGGAAGCGCTGGTAGCGCCGCTCGAGGAAGGCGGGATCGGGTCTCATCCCTGGGCTCCTCGGCACGATGATCCGCTGGTTGTGAATGCCCTGGAGGCCGTGGCGGAGCATCGGGCCATCGTGCTCGCGGAGGATCTCCTCCTTGACCTCGATGGTGTAGTCGGGCCGGATGCCGAAGAAGTACCTGTCGAACGCCGCGTGGTGGAGCTTGCATAGGGCGATCCCGTTGGGCACGACGGGTTCGCTGTCCGGCTCGCCGTCGGGGAGGATGTGCGCCGCGTCGAGGAGCTCCTCGTGCCGGAGCTGGCAGAGCGCGCAGCGCTCCTGATACGCCCGCAGGACACGCTCGCGGAAGGCGTGCTGGTGCAGCCGCACCTGCACGGTCGCCGTGATGTAGGCGCGGCGGGCATCCCCGCCGGCATCGTCAGCACCGAAGCCCGAGATGGCACCCGCACTGTCGGCTAGCCTCAGGCGACGATCGACCTCCGCGGCCGCGTCCACCGCGACCGAGAACGTGAGGGCCGCAGGGTCATCGCCAACGATGAAGACCGGCCAGACCGCGAGATACCGCGCCCGCACGATGGCGTGCAGGTAGACCAGCGGGACGTGACGCCGCATCGCCTCGCGAAGGCCGACGTTGTCGCGGTGGTTGGGGTCCGTGCCTCGATA
Source organism: Acidobacteriota bacterium (assembly GCA_021782525.1). The sequence continues at coordinate 26,343 of JAJXUY010000002.1, forward strand.
GCGGTAGTGGAGGAGGTTGTCGCCGTGAAACGAGTCGTCGTACGGGCCGCTGGAGGTCGTCGTGATCGAAAGCGGCAACTACATCAGCCGGGGCTTGAAGATCCCCGGCGGGCCAACCAACCGGATCTGCTCGCCCTCGAACAGGAAGCCCTGCTCGAGGACGGCCCGCGGCAACGTCTCGCCGTGCGCCAGCACCTGCGCGTTCAGCCACTGGAAGGCGGCCAGGCGGATGGGGTGGTCATCCATGGGGGTTGTTACCCTCTTGATTTGCCACGGACCATGGTAGCGCTGCCATATGTGGCGTTGGGTCGCCACAAGTTGCCTCTACCGGTGAAATTACGGCTCGTCGGCCGATGCTCGCATCGGCCGCACGCGACTGATGCTGGGCGCGACCGCTGGGCGGGCGGCCGCGACATCCGGCGCGATAGGCTGGCGACACGCCTTACTGCGCGAGGCCTTCGCCTCGAACGCGCATCTGCCGGCCCTCGGCGACCCATCGGCGGACCTTCTTCTCGCCGTACTTGGCCGCCAGCTTGGGTGGGTCGAGGCCGACGCGACGCAGTACAGCCTCCAGCGAGACGATGCGATCCGCAAGAGCGAGAAGGCAGGCGGCGCGCACGGCAGCTCCGTCGGCGGTACAGAACTCCGGTACTTCTCCCTCCCAGCAACGAAGGAGGGCCATCGCCTCGGCCTCGCCGGGATCGATCCGTTCTCGCATGACCGGGTCGAACTGGTCGAGCAGCGAGGCCAGGGCCACGGCATCCGCACAGCGGATCTGCAGGCACCCCGCGGCCTCGTCGCCGCGCAGATCGATGGGCCTACCGACGCCTTCACCGTCGTCCCAGAACACCACTTCCTTGTCGGCAACGACCGCCGGAACGATGACCTGGGCCCGCCCGAGCAACTCGTGCCAGAGTCCTAGCTCGTGCAGGCCGATGACCGGCCCTGCATCAAGTAGGAATAGCCTCGGCTTGCCAGACATCGGAATCCAGATCGAATCCGTAGTCTTGTAGCACCTTGCGGAGCATGCCGACGTTCGTCTCTAGGAGCTCGGCAAGCTTTCCGATGGAGATCTCATCCTCCAGGTACGCCTTGAACGCGAGCGTCACATAGCGATCGGGCAGTGGCCGCTCAGCCGACCTGGCGGTTTGAACGCCGGCGCCCGCACGCGTTGGGTCGGCGATGATCTGCTCGGCCTGTTGCCGCTGGAGCTTCCCCAGGTTGACCAAACGCCACGCCAACGCGGGCACCGATACACCGAACTGCCGCGCCAGCTCGACCCACTGGAACACCCGCCACTCGGCGGGTTTGCCTCGCGGCATGCGCTCGACCAGCGCTTCCCGGGGCAGGACGAAGGCGGCAGCGAAGTTCTCGGCGAGCTTCTCGATCCGCTCCGTCGCCGCCTGCATGGCGACGTCCCGGTCGGCCGGCGTGCTCTCCCAGGTCAGTAGGTGGAACAGCTCGTGGGCAACGCTGAACGCACGGCGGCCTGGTGCCTCGCCGGCGTTCACCAGGACGGCGTCGCCGAACTCCCCTCTGAACGTGGCGCCTGATCCTCCCTTGAGGCCGGTCACGAAGATCTTGATCCCGTGCCGCTGTTCCAGGACCTCCTGCAGGCCGGGCGCCGGCATGTCGCCAACGCCGAGGGCCCTGCGCGCCTGGTCGGCCCATTCCGAGACATCCTCGAACGTTGTCTGTCTCGGCTTCACTTCATAGCGCAAAGCCAGGGTCGAGGGTTCGAGGTGCGCGAGACGTTCGAGGAACGCGTAGCGGCGACAGCGCTCGATAAACAGAGCCTCTTCGTCAATGCGGACTTGGTCGGCGGCCGGCTGCCGCCAGAGCACGAAGGCCGGGGATGCGACCGGCTGTAGCCCGAGGACGACCAGAGGTGAAACGTGGAACAGCTCGCTGAGGCGGGCCAACTCCGGCGCCTTGAGCGCCCGCTCGCCCTTCTCGAGGTTCGACACCACCTGCTTGTGCTCGAGGCCAAGCGCGCCGGCGAGTTGCGCTTGTGTGAGTCCCCGCGCCACGCGGAGCGATGCGATGCGCTCGCCGATGACGGCGTTGGTGGTAGACATAGCGGCCTCTCCTCCTGGCATGCTGCCCTCTCGCGGGTCCTCTCGCCTTGACTAATAGTGCGCTGGATGCGCTCGAAAGTCAAGATATTCTTTACGACCGCTTGCTTGGTTGCAGCATGGCTCCCCAACGGAAGGCGGGCACATCGCCCGCGTGGTCGCGACGCTGATGGCTCTGCAATCCAGGTTGCGCTCCTCGATTTCATGGGCGTATGGGGTCAGGGGCGGGAGCGCTTCTTTGTGGCGACTCAGGGTGCGACGGGGCGTGCGGAATCCGATCGAACGTGGACACCGTTTCGAGCCAACGCGGACAGTTGGGGCGGTTGCTCGGTGTGATGTCCGCGATCCTCGGGCGGGTGTCCACGATGGTCGGCGCCGTGTCTGCGATCGTCGGGCAGGTCGCCGTTTTCATGTCCCGTGTGAGCTGGGCACGAGGGTCCTCGACCCGCCATCTTTCCGCCGCACAACGGTGCGGAGGGGGATTGATGGCAGGAAGAAGGATCGAGATGCAGAAGCTGAAAGAGATGCTCCACCTGCGGCTCCTGGCCGGGCTGAGCAGTCGCAAGATCGCGCTGTGTACCGGGCCGGCAAGTCCGCCGTGCGCAAGCTCGTGGCCCGTGCCGCGGAGGTCGGGCTGGAGTGGGAGCGGATCGCGCCGTTGCCGGAGGAGAGCTTGGCCGCGCTGCTGTACCCGGCGGGTGACGAGCCGGCCGAGGCGAGCGCCGTCGTGCCGGACTGGAACGAGGTGGCCCGCGAGCTGCGGCGCAAGGGTGTCACCAAGCGGCTGCTGTGGGAGGAGTACGGAGCGACGCACAAGGGG
>JAJXUY010000105.1 GCA_021782525.1 Acidobacteriota bacterium
CTCGGAGCCCACCGCGGCGTGCGCATGGAGATCCCCGGCGACGACGACCCGGCGGTCCATGAGGCGGTCGACCTCTTGCGTCGGGTCTCCGGCGGCGAGCGGCCGGAGCTGGGCGATCACGTGACCGTGATCGGCGGCGGCAACACGGCGGTCGACGCGGCGCGCACCGCCCTGCGCCTGGGCGCGGGCTCGGTGGAGGTCATCTACCGCCGTTCGCGGCAGGAGATGCCGGCCGACCCCGCCGAGGTGGCGGCCGCCACCGAGGAGGGGGTGCGCTTCCGCTTCCTCACACTCCCCACCGAGGTGCTCCGCAGCAACGGTCGGCTCGAGCTCGGCTGCGTTGAGATGCGCCTGGGGACTGCGGACGCCAGCGGCCGCCGTCGCCCTCAGCCGATCCCCGGCAGCGACTTCCGCGTGCCGGCGACCGCCGTGGTCATGGCCGTCGGCCAACGGCCCGCCGTCCCCCCGGGACTCGGTGTGGCGGTGGAGGAGCGCGGCCAGGCCGTGGTCGAGCGGGCATCGCTCGCCTGCGACGCCGAGGGCGTGTTCGCAGGCGGCGACTTCGTCCTCGGCCCCGCGACGGTGATCGACGCGATCGCCCAAGGGCGCCGGGCCGCGGCCGCGCTCGACCGCTACCTGGGCGGTGACGGCGCGATCCGCGAGACGCTGGCGCCGGCGGAGGACCTCGCTGCCCTGCCGCCGCTGGCCGCAGGGGTCGACACGGCGCGCCGTACGGACCCTGGGCGGCTGCGGCCCGGGGCACGGCGCAGCGTGTTCACCGAGGTCGAGATGGCTTACTCTGTGGAGGACGCCATTCACGAGGCGACACGGTGCCTGCGCTGCGATCTCGAGCACGACTCGCGGAGCGGGCTGGCAGCGGTGGACGAAGCCTAGCGCGAGGTGAAGCGATGGAACGGAAGAGCGTCCTGCTCGTTGACGACGACGCGGTCTTCGTGGACGCCGTGTCGGCGGTGCTCGAGGGCCGCTACGAGGTGCGCACGGCCACCAACGGCGGCGAGGCGTTGGCGGCGATCGCAGCGGCTCCGCCCGACGTGGTGGTGCTCGACGTCATGATGGACCACCTCTCCGAGGGGTTCGATGTGGCCCGCACGCTGCGCAGCCGCGACGAGACGCGCGCAATCCCGATCGTGATGCTGACCGGCGTGGACGAGGTGTTCAACGTCCGCATGGAGATCGGCGAGAGCTGGTTTCCCTACGATCGCTACCTGCAGAAGCCGGTCGCGCCCGAGGTGTTGCTCGCCACGCTCGGCGAGCTGGTGGGGTAAGGTTGACGTTCGTCAACGGCGAGCTCAGGCGCATCTTCGCGGCCGAGCTGCTCGACCGCATCGCCTGGTTCGTGCGCTTGCGCTGGGCCGCCGGCCTTGCGCTGCTCGCCTTCGCCGCCGCCGCGCCCCGCTTCGGGATGCCGCAGGCGTGGGGCCGCGTCTGGCTCGTCGCGCTCGCGGTGCTGGCGTACAACGGCGTCCTCCACGCCCTGCTCGTCGGCTGGCGGCGCGGTGAGCGCGCGGAGTACGGCGGGCTCGCGCGCGTCACTCTGATCCAGATCCTGATCGACCTCGCCGCTCTTATCTTTCTGGTACACCTAACCGGCGGCCCGGCGAGTCCGTTCCTGCCGTTCTTCACCTTCCACATGGTGATCGGGACGATCATGCTGTCGGCGCGCACGATGGCCGCCGTCGCCGCGGGCGTGTGGCTGTCCTGCGCCGCGCTCTTCGTCGGCCCCGCCGGGACGCTCGGGCACCCGCCGATCCCGCTGCAGATGCGGTTCGCCGTCCTCGGCACGTTCGCGTGCGCCCTCGGCCTGACCGTCTACCTCACCGCCACCGTCTCGTCGCGGCTGAAGGAGCGGGGCGTGCGGGTGTTCCGGCTCGCCGAGGAGCTGCGCGACAAGACGGCCGAGCTCGAAACGCTGCTCGAGCAGATGCGCGCGATCGAGGCGCGCAAGTCGCGCTTCATGCTGCTCTCGGCGCACCAGCTCCGCTCCCCTCTCGCGACCGTCAAGACCAGCCTCGACGTCGTGCGCGAAGGGTACGTCGACCCCGCCTCGCCGCGGGCCCGGAGGTTGATCTCGGGCGCGGTCGAGCGCGTCGAGGGGCTGCTGCGCATCGTCAGCGACCTGCTCGAGCTCGCCAAGCTGCGCGAGGCGATGCAGCGCGCGCCGTGGGCCTCCGGGGTGAACCTCGCGCAGCTCGCCGTCGACGTCGCCGACGCGCTCACGCCGCTGGCCGAGGCGCGGCAGATCACGATCGTGAGCCGCTACGACGCCGACGCGGTGCTCGCCCGCGGAGTGCCTCCCGACCTCGAGTACGCAATCGAGAACCTGGTGCACAACGCGATCAAGTATTCCCGCCCCGGCGGCACCGTCGAGCTCGACGTGCGGCGCAACGGCGCCGACGGCGTGGTCGAGGTCCGCGACCACGGCATCGGCATCCCTCCGGAGTTCCTCGCCAGCCTGTTCGTCGAGTTTGCCCGCGCGGCCAATGCGCGGCGGCACACGCCCGAGGGCACCGGGCTCGGCCTGGCGATCGTCAAGGAGGTCGCCGAGGCCCACGGCGGGCGGGCCGAGGCCGACAGCCGCCTCGACGAGGGAAGCTCGTTCCGCCTCGTGCTCCCGCTCCGTAGCGAAGCGGCCGCCCGCGTCACGAAATCGGAACAGGCGGTTACCGCGTAGCGCTGCGCTCGTGCCGCCGGCCACACCAGCTCGAGACCGGCCGCGGCACCGTCTCCCGGCATCAGCGTCGGGCGACCGCGCAGCTGTCGCGCCAAACCAAGGTTACAGAGCGGCGGCCCGCAGCAACGCGGGGATCGCCAGCCGTTTGGAGCGCGCCGGGGAAGGTGGCACGCCAGTTGCAATTGTGGCCAGCGAACGCCGGGCGCGGGCAGGCTTGCGGCACCGTGCGGCCGGCAAACAGCAAGGGAGGGATTGGAGAGTATGAAAAAAGACTCGCTCATCGCTGTCACCGTGGTCCTGGCTCTCGCGCTCGCCGCCGGCGCCGGGGCCGAAGCCGCCAAGTACAAGGGGTTCGCGCGCGGCGAAGCGCTCATCACGCCGCAGGAGCTCAAGGGGCTGATCGACGCCAAGGACCCCAAGCTCGTCGTGATCGCGGTCGCCAGCGTGCCCCAGTACTTCGAAGGGCATATCCCGGGCTCGATCCAGATGTGGCGCGGCGACTACGAGGCGCCGGCTGACACAATGGGCGGCGTGACCGACAACCTGCTCCAGCCCGCAGGGTTCACCAAGCTGATGCAGGGGTTCGGCGTGGATCCGGATTCGACCGTCGTGGTCTACGACAACCAGTACGACGCCACCAGGGTCTGGTGGGCGTTCTACTACTACGGCAAGACCGACGTGCGCGTCCTCGACGGCGGCATTCAGGGGTGGAAGGACGCCGGCTACGAAACCGACATGTTCAGCCGCGGCAAGGCGACGCACAAGGGCACCTGGGTCGCGAAGGTCACGTTCCCGACGCTGCGCGTCGACACGCCGGAGATCCTCGGTCTGAAGGACCGCACCGACGCCCAGCTGTGGGACAACCGCGGCAACGCGGAGTTCTGCGGTGACACGATCAAGAAGGGTGCGTTCCGCGCCGGCCGCGTCCCCTGGGACGTGCAGTGCGACTGGCCGAACTTCATGACCAAGAACAACGAGATGGAGTGGCTGAACGCGGCCGAGATGCAGCGTGTCCTCGACAAGTTCGGCTTCGATCCGAGCAAGCAGCAGTACTTCATGTGCCAGTCGGGCGTGCGCACCACGCATGGCATCTTCGCCCTCTACCTGATGGGGTGGCCGGTCGACCAGCTGCACAACTACGACAGCTCCTGGATCGGCTGGTCGAAGGACTCGAGCCTGCCGATCGAGAAGGGTTGCCCCGACCTCACTCCGGCGCCGTGGCAGAAGGCGTTGACCGAGAAGAAGTAGACCTCCGGGCCGGCCCGGTTCGCCGGGCCGGCCGCTTCCCTTCCCTCTGGAACTCCAGGCGGTCCAATCGTGGGGGTGGTCATGGGCACACAGAAGAACGGCACCGGTAACGTCGGGAGCGGCGACCGGCCCTGGCTCAAGCTCGCCGTGGTCGCGGCCGTTCTCGTCGCCGTGATCGTGGCGGCCAACGCCTTTGGCCTGTTCGACATGTTCAAGGGCGGCACGCTCAAGGACAAGGTCGAGCGCATGGACACGCTGTTCCGCGGCCTCGGCGCCTGGGCGCCGGCGGTGTTCGTGGCGATCTGGATCGCCGCGTGCGTGGTGATGCTTCCCGGTCTGCCGATCGCGATCGCCGGCGGCCTCGTCTTCGGCGCGGTGTGGGGCACGGTGTGGAGCACGGTGGGGGCCAACCTCGGCGCCTGCCTCGCGTTCCTGATCGGCCGCTACGCCGCCCGCGACACGGTCACCGGCTGGATCGAGAAGAACAAGGCGCTGCGCAAGATCGACGACGGCGTCCGGCAGCAGGGTTGGCGCATGCTGATGGTCACCCGCCTGGTGCCGGTGTTCCCGTTCAACATCCAGAACTACGTCTACGGCCTCACCAACATCTCGTTCGCCACCTACGCGCTGGTCTCGCTGGTGTGCATGCTGCCCGGCACGATCGCGTTCAACTTCGCCGCCGGCTCGGCGCGCGAGGTGATCCTCTCCGGCGGCCAGCCCGACGCGGTCAAGAAGACGATGCTCTACCTCGCGGTCGCGGCGGTATGCTTCGTCCTGCTCTCGCTCATCCCGGGGTGGGTGAAGAAGCGGTACGCCGGCGCCGTCGAGGTTGGCAAGTAGCGGCGCGTCGCCGGCGCGGCGACTCATCGGAGGGGGATCTCATGGTCATGCCACGTCACGTCGCGGACACCATCGCCAAAGTCGCGGACGGCCGCCTGCCGGATGAGGGCGACCTGCGGGCGCTCCTCGACCTGCCACACCGCTCGGCGGCGGCCAGCGAGGTCATGGCGGCGGCGCGCGAGATCGCCCGCGAGGCGTCCGGCAACCGTGCCGAGATCTGCGTCCAGATCGGCCTCAACGTGTCGCCGTGCCCGATGAACTGCCGCTTCTGCTCGTTCGCGGCGGCCAACGGCGTCTTCAACGAGTCCTGTGAGTTGTCGGTGGAGGAGGTCGTCGAGCGCGCGGTGCGCTCCGAGGCCGAGGGCGCGAACTCGATCTACCTGATGGGGACCGGGGACTACCCGATGGCGCGTTTCCTCGAGGTCGGGCAGGAGGTCCGCCGGCACCTGCGCCCGACCACACCGCTGGTCGCCAACGTCGGCGATCTCAACCCGACCACGGCCCGCCGGATCAAGGACGCCGGCTTTTGCGCCGCCTACCACGCCGTGCGCATGGGCGAGGGCCGCGACACCGGGATCACGGCCGAGCGCCGGCTGCGCACGTTCCGCGTCATCAAGGAGGCGGGGCTGCAGCTCGGCACCTGCGTCGAGCCGGTCGGCCCCGAGCACACCGACGACGAGATCGTCGAGAAGATCCTGCTGCACCGCGCCGCCGAACCGTGCTTCTCCGGCGCGATGCGGCGAATCCCGATCCCGGGGACCGAGCTGGCGCGCCACGGTTGCATCTCGGAGCTGCGCCTGGCCTACCTCGTCGCGGTCGCACGCCTGGCGATGGGGCCGTCCCTGATCGGCAACTGCACGCACGAGCCCAACGTCCTCGGTGCCTGCGCCGGCGCCAACATGTTCTGGGCCGAGGTGGGTCCCAACCCGCGCGACACCGATGCCACCACCGAGCACGGGCGCGGCCTCGACATCGCCGCCTGCCGGACGATGTTCGCCGAGGCCGAGTACGAGGTGCTCGAGGGGCCGTCGCTGATCCACACGGAACCGGTCGCCGCGGCGACCGCGGTCGCCCGCGCCTGAGACGACCGCCGTCGCCCAGCCGTCGTGACCGTCCGCCAGCCCGTTTCGGTCGCGAAACGCCGGCGCCGGCCGATCACCCGGAGCCCCGCCACGACCCATCGCAACATACTTGTCTCAAATAAGTTACTAGGTCGCTATCCGTGTCGCGAGTGTGGCATGGCCGTTGCAGCTCGAACGGTACGCGGCGAGGCCGCAACGGGTTGGAGGTGGAACGATGGGGAACGACAGGCTGGCAAAGCTCTGGAAAACCGAGGACTGGTGGTCGGTGTGGTTCGGCCTGGGGATCGTCGTCATGGCGCTGGCGACGTTCTGGTCCGGGGCCACGATC
>JAJXUY010000106.1 GCA_021782525.1 Acidobacteriota bacterium
TTGGCGTTGTAGACGACCCACGCGCGGTCGGGCGTCATCGTGACGTGCTCGACCATGAACGCGCCCGGCGTCAGCAGCGCCGGCTGCCCCCCGCTCGCGGGCACCGAGTACAGGTGCGGCCAGCCGTCGAGGTCGGCGAGGAAGACGAGGCGGCCGCCGGCGGCCCAGTGCAGGTTGGCGCCGCCCGCGGTCTCGGGGTACGAGCCGTCGAGCGTCTCCGGGCTCGACCAGGCGGCGTGCCCGTTCCCGGTCGCGACGTCGGCGACCCAGATCGCCCACGGCTCGGGGTGCGGCTCGAGCAGCGGCGGCAGCGCGCCGCCGCGGCCGGGGCGGCGGACGAACGCGATCGCCCGGCCGTCGGGCGACCAGCGCGGGTGCGCGTCGCGCGACGTGCTCGGGGCGAGGTAGCGGATCGGCGCGTCGCGGCCGGCGTACAGCCCGATGAAGCTGTGGTCGCCGCGCGCGGAGGTGAACGCCAGGGTCTTGCCGTCGGGCGACCAGCGCAGCTCGCGCGCCTTGCCGTGGTCGAAGAACAGCCGCTGCGGCTCGGCGCCGCCGGCGGCCGGCGCCGACCAGACGCTGCCGTCCTTGGGGTGAATGAACGCGACCGTGCGGCCATCGGGGGAGACGGCGGGGGTGTCGCCGGGTCCGAGGCGGACCACCTTGCCGGTCGCGAGGTCGGCCGCGTACAGCTCCAGGCGCGGCTCCTCAGGGCTCGACGCCGGGTCGGGCGCGAGGTCGCCCGCGGCCGGCCAGTTCTCGTCGTGGTCGCCGCCGCGCACGAACACCAGCACCGTGCCGTCGGGCGAGAACGCGAGGTTGGTCAGCTCCTGGCCGTCGTCCTCGGTGAAGCGCGTGAGCGGCCGCGGGGCGTACCCCGGCGCCGCCGCGGTCCACACGTTGCGCACACCGCGCTCGTCGAGCACCCAGGCGATCGCGCCTCCGTGCGCGGCCGCCGTCATCTCGGTCGGGAACGGATAGGAGAGGACCTGTTCCATCGTGAAGCCGGCGGCCCGCGCCGGCGCCGCGAGCGCCGCCCCCGCCAGCAGCGTGACGCCGATGACCACCCCCGCGTGTCGCATCGCGTGCCCCCCGTCGTCCTGTCCGCATCGTACACGCCCCGGACGTCGGCCGGTGCACGCGGCCGCAGCCTCGCCTCGGCCTGGAGCCGCCCGCAGCGCAGCCCCGAGCTGACGCGTGTGAGCGCTGGCGGCGGCGCGGTGGTATCGTGGCGGCACAGGCGGGGCCCGGCCCCGCCGGAGGGTGGATGATCTCGACGGTTCTCCATGCGGATCTTGCCTGAGGGTGGCCCCAGGCCGTAGGCGCTGAGCGCCGCGGCCGCCCGACTCACCCAGGATCCGTGCCCGCGCGCTTCGCCGGCTCTGTCGGCGGGCGGCGCTGCGGGCGAGCGCGCGCCGCCCGGCGGTGCGTATGGAGGGCGTCACCGTGAGCGAGCTTTCCGATCTGGGCTTCGGCCCGTTCTTCGAGCGTCAACTGCAGACCGTCCAGGGCCGCGAGGAGGTCCCGGCCCGCATCGCCGCCGAGCACCGCGGCGCCTACGAGGTGTGGTCGGCCACCGGCGCCGGCCCCGCGCGCCTCGCCGGCCGCCTCCGCCTCACCGACGACGCGGCCGGCTTGCCGGGCGCCGGCGACTGGGTCGTGCTCGACGGCGCCCCGGCGCCCGGGATCACCGCGGTCGTCGAGCGCGTGCTCGCGCGGCGCACGGTGTTCACCCGCGCGGCCGCCGGACGGCGGGCGGTCGCGCAGGCGGTCGCCGCGAACGTCGACCTCGTGTTCGCCGTCTGCGGCCTCGACGCCGACTTCAACCTGCGCCGCATCGAGCGCTACGTCGCGCGCATCTGGGCGAGCGGTGCGCAGCCGGCCGTGATCCTGAGCAAGAGCGACCTCTGCGACGGCGCCGCCGAGCGCGCGGGTGAGGTCGCGGGCCGGGTCCCGGGCGTGGAGGTCATCGTCACCAGCGCGCCGCGCGCCGGCGGCGTCGCCGAGGTGCGCGCGCGCATCGGGCCCGGCGTGACGGCCGCGTTCGTCGGCTCGTCGGGGGCGGGGAAGTCCACCCTCATCAACGCGCTGCTCGGCGAGGAGCGGCTGGCGACGGGGGCGGTGCGCGCCGCGGACGGCCGCGGCTGCCACGTCACCACGCACCGCCAGCTCGTCCGCCTCCCCGGCGGCGGGCTCGTCCTCGACACCCCCGGGATGCGCGAGCTAGCGCTGGTGGATGAGGAGGGCCTCGACGCGCTGTTCGGCGACGTCGAGGCGCTCGCGGCGCGCTGCCGTTACCGGGACTGCCGCCACGACAGCGAGCCCGGGTGCGCGGTCAAGGCGGCGGTCGCGGCGGGGAATCTCGACGCCGACCGGCTGGAGCACTACCGCCAGCTCGGGCGCGAGGCGGCGGCGTTCGCGCGGCGCCACGACGAGCACGCCCGCCGCCAGTCGGAGCGCGTGTGGGGCCAGCTCGCCGACGAGGTCGCCCGCCTGCGCCGCTGGAAGGGGGGGAAGGAGTAGCCGCCGCCGTGCAGCTGCTGCTCGAGACGGCGAAGGCGCAGTAGCATAGAGAGCGCGGACGCGGCGGCGCGGGAGGAGGAGCGATGGCACCGTTTCCGGAGCGGGTGACGCTGGGGCGGTCCGGGCTCTCGGTCGGGCCGCTCGGGGTCGCGGGCGGGTACGGCGTCGGTTGCGCCGCGCTCCGGCGCGCGTTCGACCGCGGGGTCAACTACTTCTACCAAGGCTCCCGGCGCCGGACCGGAATGGCACAGGCGATCCGCGAGCTGGTCGCGTCCGGCCGGCGCGACCGCCTCGTCGTGCTGCTGCAGAGCTACGCGCGCAGCGGCGGCCTGCTCGAGCGGTGGCTCGAGCGCGGGCTGACCCAGCTCGGGATCGAGTGCGCCGACGTCCTCCTCCTCGGCTGGTACAACTCGCCGCCCCCCGAGCGCGTGCTCGAGCGTGCGAGCCGGCTGGTCGAGCGCGGGATGGTGCGACACCTCGCGATCTCGGCTCACCACCGCCCCGCGTTCGTGCGCTACGCGGCCGACCCGCGTTTCGCGATCCTGCACATCCGCTACAACGCGGCGCACACCGGGGCGGAGGCCGACGTGTTCCCCCACCTCGCGGCGGCCGAGCGGCCCGGCATCGTCGCCTACACCGCGACGCGCTGGGGCTCGCTGCTCAGTCCGCGCAAGATGCCGGCGGGCGAAGCGCCGCTGCGCGGGCGCGACTGCTACCGGTTCGTGCTCACGAACCCCAACTTCGACGTCTGCATGAGCGGCCCGAAGGACGACGCCGAGATGGACGAGGCGCTCGCCGCCCTCGACGAGGGGCCGCTCGCCCCCGAGGAAGCCGAGCGCATCCGCCGGATCGGCCGCTTCGTCCACGACCACGCCGTCATGGGGCGCTGAGGGCGGCGCTCGGCGGCGGCCGGAGCGGCGACCCCCGGGCCCGGCCTCGGCGCTCGGGCGCAGACGGGGCCCCCCGCGAACAGCAGTATCCTGACGAGAAACGGAGGCCCGCCATGAAGAAGATCCTCCTGGCGCTGGTCGTGATCGCGGCCTGCATCTACGGCTTCAAGGCGTGGGACCGGCAGCGGAGCGCGGACGCGGCCAGGCTGCGTGTGGTTGCCGTGCTGCACGCGATGGCCGACAACGACCCGCAGACGGCGATCGGCGTGTGGGCGGAGAACCGCGCGAAGCTCGACATGGCGGGGCTGGCGGCGTATCAGCTCCGCTTCGAGAGGTTCTGGGCGGACTCGGGGCTGGCCGCGGGCACGGGGTGGACGGTCGCCTCGGTTCAGGCCGACCCGAACGGCGGCGGCCACCTCGTCACCCTGGCGAGCGGCGGCCAGCGGGTCGTGCTGCGGGTGCCGGCGAGCGCACCGATCGGCTTCGTCCCGCCGGAGTGAGGCCGGAACGCCGCCGCGGAGGGGCTGGCACAGGCTCGGGCAGCCGCCGCACGGCGCGCCGGCTCAGCGCAGCTTCGTCCAGTCGATGCGCCAGCGGGTGCCGGTCCTGATCCAGACGAGCGGCTTGCGCTTGTCGGCGGGGGTCGCCAGGGCGAGGTGGTACAGCTCGTCCACGCGCCCGTAGAACCCGCGCGTGTGGGGCGTGTCGGGCCAGTCGAACAGCTTGACGTCGAGGTGGTGGGCGAACTCGTGCAGCACCGTGCTGAGCATCCCGCGGTAGGTCGTGACCTTGCCGAGGATCGCGGTGCGCATCCACGCGCGGATCACGCTGCCCGCGAACGTATAGTCGCCGAACAGCTCGTACGTGAGGTGGCCCTCGCGGACGGCGTGCGGCCGCACGCCGAGGACCCGGAGCCTGGGCGCAGGCACGCCGTAGAACGCCGCCAGGCCGTCGAGCAACTCTTGCCCGGCCCGGCGCACCTCCACCGCCTTCGCCCCCTCCATCGCCGCGCGCAGCCGTTCGGCGGCCTGCTGCAGCGGCCGGGCGGGCGGCAGCGCCAGCGTGTGCTGCGCGTCGCTCGCCTCGTACTGCCGGCGCCGGCCGGCCGCCCGCGGGACCGCGTCCGTGATCACGCCCGGAGGATAGCGCCGCCGCGAAGCGCCCGGTGCGCCCTTCGTTGCCTGACGGGCACGCGATCGCCACGGTCCCCTCGCCCGGTTGCGCCGGACCCGAGGCCCTGTCGAGAGACTCACGGTTTCTTCCTGCTGCATCGGCTCGCCGCACCGCACCTGTGCTCGTGATGAGCGACTGCGGTGCCAGCCGGTCTGTGTGTTGGTAGTAAGGCACGAAGCGAAGCGGAGTGCCGTTCGTGGCGAAGCGCCTCCGGTTCGAGGGTAGGCGCTCGCCGTTGGAGGGGAAGCGCTCGCCGTGCAACGCTTCCGCCGGGCAATCGCCGGCTGAGGCCCAACTGAACGTGGGCGATCGATCGCTCGTGCTTCGGGTATTTCTGTCGGGCCCGAGGCCCTGAGACGAGTCCCGTGTATCCTCATCCCTCATGACCTCCCCCCTCGAACGGCCCATGACGTGCGTGCGAAACGCGATGGTGATCCTGCTCATGGCGGCGCCGCTGGCGGCGGAGAAGCCGGCCGCGGGCACCGCGCAGCTCCCGGCTGCCGACGCGGTGCGGATCCGCGAGTTCTACCGCCTGGCGGCCGCGATCCAGGACCGCATCTGGCCGCACTGGAGCGCGACGCCGGCGCCGCTGCTGCTGGTCACGAACGAGACCGAGTTCCTCACACACTTTCCGGCGCCGCCGGCCGGCTTCACCAAGGTCGGCGACGACCTCTGGGCCCGCCCACGGCAGTTCCCGACCGGGCTGGCGGCGGCGTTCCCCGCGTTCGGGCTTCCGTCCGTGATCGTGATCGGCGAGCCTGCGAACACCGGCACCAAGACGAGCACGCCGTGGCTGTTCGCCGCCCTGCACGAGCACTTCCACCAGCTGCAGGACGCGCAGCCCGGCTACTTCAAGGCGACCGCGGCTCTCGGTCTCGCGCGTGGCGACACCAGCGGGATGTGGATGCTCAACTACCCGTTGCCGTACGCCGACGCGGCGCTCGGGGTCGCGTTCTCTCACCTGCGCGACACGCTGCTCGCGGCGCTGCGCGAACCGGACGCGGCGAAGTTCGCGGCGCTCGCCGCGGCGTACAAGGCGGAGCGCAAGCAGTTCTTCGCGCGACTCTCGCCCGACGATCGCACGTACCTGAGCTTCCAGATCTGGAAGGAGGGGATCGCGCAGTACACGCAGGTGGTCGCCGCAGAGGCCGCCGCCGGGTACCAGCCGACCGCTGCATTTGCGGCGCTTCCCGACGCCAAGCCGTTCGCGACCTACGGCCAGAAGATGCGTGCCAAGACCCTCGAGGCGCTGCAGCACGTGGAGCTGGCCACGGCCAAGCGCATCGCCGTCTACCCGTTCGGTTGCGCCGAGGGCTTCTTCCTCGATCGTCTCGACCCGAAGTGGAAGGACGGCTACTTCCGCCACCCTTTCACGCTCGACCCGTACTTCGAGTAGGCGATCCCGCGGCGTTCCCCGGGGCGTAGCGGTTCAGGCCGGCGGGCGACGGAGCCGAGAACTTGTCGAGGCGCGGGCCGGGCTACTTCTTCGGCTGGCTGGAGGGCGGCACCATCGCCTTGAGCCGCAGGTAGGTGACGAGGTTGCCGTAGTGCTCCCAGTTGTGCGTCAGGTTGGCGAG
>JAJXUY010000107.1:0-2654 GCA_021782525.1 Acidobacteriota bacterium
GAGCTGGCGGCCGGGCGACCGGCGGCCGCGCGCCAGACCGTCGAGAACGGCGGCCAGGCGCTCCCGGACGCGATGCGCCTCGAGTGGGTGCTCGACGCCCCCGCCGGCCGCTCGAGCAGCCCGGGCGCCGCCTCCCTGCCGGTCCCAGGATGGGCCACCGCGGCGGGGTGGCAGGGCGCGGTGTTCGCCGGCGGGTCGGGCTACCTCGCCGCGGTGGCACGGCGCGGCGACGCCGTCGCCGCCGTGCTGCTCCCCCTCGACCTCGCCACCGCCCGCGCGTTCGGGCCCGGCCGCTGGTACGAGGTCCGGTTCGTGACCAAGGAGCGGCCGAGCCGACCGAACGGCAACTCGGTCACGATCGCCGGCGCGCCGGACGGCGCCGCGAAGGTCACCGTCAACGGCCAGCCCGCATCCGCAGCCGAGATCGAGCCTGCGTGGCTCTCGGGAGGATCGGGCACCGGCGGCACCTGGTGGCAGCGGGTTCGGCTCTTCTGGGCCTGGCCCACCTCGGGCCCGAGGGCGTTCGCCAGCGGCGCCGAGCTCAAGGGCGCGATCGTCCTGACCGTGATCAAGCTCGCCCCGCGCGGCGCGCTCGCCGAGCTGTTCGCCCCGCAGGAGGGGGTCGGCCGCGAGTTCAAGACGATGCTGCGCGTCGTCGGCATCGTCTTCGGCTCGCTCTACCTGATCGCCGTCGGCTTCGCGGTCGTCATGATCTTGCGCATCGCGCGGGCGACGGCGCGCCTGACGCGCGGGGCGCGGGCGGTGGCGGCGGGCGACCTCGCCCACCGCATCCCGGTCAAGCGCCGCGACCAGCTGGGCGACCTCGCCGTCTCGTTCAACGCGATGACCGAATCGGTCCGCGGCATGCTCGGGGAGGTGGCGGAGAAGGAGCGGCTGGCCCGCGAGATGGACCTCGCGCGCGAGATCCAGGAGAGCCTGCTGCCGCCGCGCGAGCTGACGAGCGGTCCGCTCGCGCTGGTCGCCCATTTCCGGCCGGCGGCGGAGGTCGGCGGGGACTACTTCGACGTCCTGCAGGTCGTCCCGGGCCGGATCGTGGCGGCGATCGGGGACGTCGCCGGGCACGGGCTGCCGACCGGCCTGCTGATGGCGATGGTGAAGTCGGCGGTGGCCGCTCTCGCCGCCGAGGGGCGGCACGGGCGCGACCTACTCGAGCGCCTCAACCGCCTGCTCCTCGGCCAGGCGTTGCAGCAGCGCATGGTGTCGCTCGCCCTCGCCGAGATCGACAGCGACGCGGCGCGGCTCGAGATCACGAGCGCCGGCCACCCGCCCGGCGTCCTTCTGGCCCGCGACGGCACCACCGAGGAGATCCTCTTGGCCTCGCTCCCGCTCGGCCACCGCTGGCCCGACCCGCCCCCGAGCCGCACCCTCGCGTTCGCCCCCGGGAGCCGGCTCGTGCTCTACTCCGACGGCCTGGTGGAGGGGCGCAACGCCGCCGGCGAGCCGTTCGGCTACGAGGCGCTGCACGCCGTGCTTTCGGCGCAACGGGACGCATCGCCGCGCGCATTGGTCGCCGCCCTCCTCGAGGCGCTCGACCGCCATCTCGCGGGCGAGCCGCTGGCCGACGACCTCACGATCGTGCTCGTGGAGCACCGCAGGGCGGCGGGCGGCGGCTAGCGCGCCAGCAGCGGGAGCAGGAGGATCGCGACGGCGCCGGCGGCGAGGCCGGCGGCGAGGTCGTCGGCCACGATCCCCCAGCCGCCGGGGAGCGCTTCGAGACGGCGGATCGGCCACGGCTTGACGACGTCGAACGCCCGGAAGAGGAGGAACGCGGCCGCCAGCTCGCCGAGCCCCGGCGAGCGGCGGCGCGCGATCGCGACCACGGCGAGCGCGACCCACTGGCCGGCGACCTCGTCGAGGACCACGGGACCTGGGTCGACGGCGCCGCGGCGCCGGGCCTCGGCCCCGCACGCCCACACCGACAGCGGCAGCAGCACGGCGAGCCCGGCGAGCGCGACCGCGGTGACGGCGTCCGGCCAGACGGCCGAAGCGCCCCAGTACAGCGCGGCCCCGGCCAGCGAGCCGACCGTCGTTCCGGGCGCCGGGAGGCGGTCGCCGAGCCCGCCGACGGTGGCGAGAGCGCGGGCGAGCGCGGCCTTCACCGTTCCTCCCGCAGGAGGGCGAGCAGCCGGCGCGGCAGGCCGCCGAAGTCGCCGGAGGACATGCACAGGACGACGTCGCCGGACCGCAGCCGGCCGCGGGCGGCCGCCGCCTGGTCGCCGTCCTCGGGGAGCGCGACCGCCTCGACGCCGGCGCGGTTCAGCGCGGCCACGAGGGCGCCGCGGTCGAGGGCGCGGGCCCCCAGCCGGACGCGGTGGAACACCGGCGCGACGAGCGCGAGGTCCGCGTTCGCGAGCGCCGTCTCGTACGCGGCGGCGAACGTCGTGCCGCCCGCGGTGAGCGAGCGCGGTTCGAACACGGCCACCAGGCGCCGTCCGGGAAAGCGGTGGCGGGCACCCGCGAGCGTCGTGGCGACCGCGGTCGGGTGGTGGGCGAAGTCGTCCACGACCGCAACCCCGCCCGCCTCGCCGAGCAGCTCGAGCCGCCGGCGCACGCCGGGAAACGTTGCGATCGCCGCGACCACCGCGGCGGGCGCCGCGCCCGCGAGCAGGGCGCAGGTCGCCGCCGCCATCACG
>JAJXUY010000107.1:2664-6162 GCA_021782525.1 Acidobacteriota bacterium
GCGGCCGACCAGCGGCGCCGTCACCTCAAACGCCCGGCCCTCCCAGCGCAGCGTCGCGGTCAGCCGGCCGTCCGCGTGACCCCAGCGGGTGCACGCCAGCGCCGCGCCGGCGTCGAGGCCGTACCAGACGGCGCGCGGGTGCCCCGTGGCGACCGCCCGCGCCCCCTCGTCGGCGGCGTTGGCCACGACGGCGCCGCCGTCGCCGACCAGTGCCGTTCCGGCACGAAACGCTGCCAGGATGGCATCGAGATCGGGGTAGATGTCGCCGTGGTCGAACTCGACGTTGCCGACGACGAAGAGGTGCGGCGCGTAGTGGAGGAACTTCGGCCCGCGGTCGAAAAACGCGGTGTTGTACTCGTCCCCCTCGACGACGGTCCAGCCGCCGCGCCCGAGGCGCCACGGCCGGCCGCCGACCGGGACCCCGCCGATCAGGGCCGTGGGGTCGAGCCCGACCGCGGTGAGGACGTGGGCCGTCAGCGCCGTGGTCGTGGTCTTGCCGTGCGTCCCCGCCACCACGACCGCGCGTGCCGGGCGGCAGAAGCGCGCGCCGAACGCCTCCGCCTGCGACGTGTACGGCAGGCCGCGGGCGAGCACGGCCTCGACCTCGACGTTGCTGCGCGGGATCGCGTTGCCGATCACGACCTCGTCGAGGTCGGCGGGGATCCCCGCCGGATCGAAACCGACGCGCACCGGAATCCCGAGCTCGACCAGGAGCTCCGACATCGGCGGGTACAGCGCGACGTCGACGCCGGAGACGCGCTCACCCGCCTCGTGCAGGAGACCCGCGAGTGCGGCCGTGGCCGTGCCCCCGATCGGCAGCAGGTAGTAGTGGCAAGGTTTCTGCATATCTTCTGGCGCGCTCCGCCACGGCGGTGTACGATACCACCTCCGGCGGACCCGGAATCAGTCGCAGACGGAAGGAGAGCAACCGATGAACCGTACGATCCTGAACTCGCTCGCAGCGGTGGTGGTCGCCACGGCGGCGTTCGCCCAGCCGCAGGCCGCCCCGGCCAGCAAACCGGCGGACACGGCCGCGACCAAGACCGCCGAGAGCCCCAAACCGGCGATCGACATCATTAACAAGATCCAGGACTTCGGCACCGTCCCCAAGGGCCAGATGATCAAGGCCACGTTTCAGGTGAAGAACACGGGCGACGCGCCGCTGGAGATCAACCAGGTGCGCCCGACCTGCGGCTGCACCGTCGCGAACTTCACCCGCACGATCGCCCCGGGTGGCTTCGGCGCGATCAACGCCGACGTCGACACGACCGCGTTCACGGGGCCGATCACCAAAGCGGTTCTCGTGTTCTCCAACGACCCGGCAACCCCACAGGTCAACCTGGTGATCAAGGCCGACGTGCGGGCGTTCGTCGAGGTGTTGCCGCGGCCGCTGCTGATCTTCACCAACGTGCTCCAGGGCGAGGCAGCGACGCAAAAAGTGGTGCTGGCCTCGGCCGACGGCTCCGATTTCAAGGTCGAGAGCGCCGCCGCCACCAGCGGCCCCTACCAACTCTCGTACCGCCAGCTCGAGGGGAAGGAGCGGATCCCGGACCGCAAGGGCTCGCAGTGGGAGCTGACCGTGACCGTGCCGGCCAACGCGCCGGAAGGGATGCTCAACCAGAAGATCCTGGTCAAGACGACCTCGCCGAAGGCCCCCGAGGTCACGATCAACGTGACCGGAGCGGTGCGCCCGGTGGTGCAGGTGATCCCCGGCGTGGTCGACTTCGGCACCGTCTCGAGCGAGGCCCTGATCGGCCACAACGTGCTGGTCATCAACAACCGCCAGGGCTCCGAGCTGCAGCTCTCCGACGCCAAGGTGGACAACTCGAACTTCACCACCGAGGTGATCCCGCTCCAGGCCGGGCAGCGCTACCAGGTGGCGGTGAGCATGAACGCCGGCACCCCGAAGGGGGCGCAAAAGGGAACGCTGACGATCACGACCAACGACCCGCTGCGCAAGACGATCTCGATCCCGGTCACCGCGACCGTGCAGTAGCCCCTCGCCGCATCCGCACTCGCAACGGCGCGCCCGGCTGGACCGGCGCGCCGTTGTTCTGTCCGGCCGCTTCCGCCGCGGCTTGCGTTCGCCGCCGCCGCGCGCTATGTTGCCCGCGTCTTTCATCGGGGCGGTGTCGAGGGAAGCCGGTGCGAATCCGGCGCGGCCCCCGCCACTGTGACCGGGGACGGACCGTCCAGCGGTGCCACTGGGCGTTCGGGTCGTTCGCGGCCCGGCGCCTGGGAAGGCGGGCGGTTCCGGTAGATCCGGGAGCCAGGAGACCTGCCGCCCCGCAGAGGAACGGGAGGTTCCATGCCTCATCCAGTCGTCCGACTGCTTGCCGCCGCCATCGCCCTGTCCGGCGCCGCCCTCGCGCAGCAATCCCCGCCGGTGTTCCACGACCAGGTCGTGGTGACCGCGACCGGCGACGAGCAACCGCTCGCCGACGTGGCCGCCGCCTGCACCGTCATCTCCGCCGACCAGATGCGCTCGCTCGGGATCACCTCGCTCGCCGACGCGCTGCGCTGGGCGCCCGGCGTCGTGGTGCTCCGCTCCGGCGGCGAGGGCGGCGTCACCTCGTTGTTCACTCGTGGCACCTCCTCGACCCAGACGCTCGTGATGTGGGATGGGGTCCGCCTCAACTCCCCGTTTTTCGGCGGCTACGACTGGAGCGTGCCGCTGGCCGCCGGCACCGACCGCGTCGAGGTCGTGCGCGGCCCGTTCTCCGCCCTGTACGGCGGCGACGCGATCGGCGGCGTCGTCCAGATCGTCCCGGCCCGCGCCGCGGGCGACGCGGCCTCGGCCGTCGTCGAGGCCGGCGGCGGCTCCTGGCGGCGCGCCGACGTGCGGGCGAGTGCGGTCGTCGGCCGCTGGTCGATGGTCTTCGCCGCGGCGAGCCGCGACGGCAGCGGCCCCCTGGTCAACGATGACTTCTCCTCGCGGACCGGGCTCGCGAGCGTGACCGCGGCGCTCGGCGGCAGCAGCCGGATCGGGCTGCTGCTGCACCGCACCACGGAGTTCACCGAAATCCCGTTCTCGGGCGCGCTTGCCACCCCGCACCGTTCGACCTCGGCAGCCGAGACGGTCGCGGCGCTGCCGCTCCACCTGCGCCTGAGCGCGGGGGGCGAGCTCGAGGTGACGCTCTCCCGGGTGGAGCGCGACCTGCGCTACCGGGATCCCGGCGATCCCTCCGGCTTCGTGCGTTCCGACACGGTGGCCGACTCCAACGGCGCGCGCGCGGTCCTGCACGAGCGCCTGGGCGATCACCTCCTGGTCGCCGGCGGCGAATGGCGGGGCGATCGCGTCAGCGACGGTTCCAACTTCGGCGTCAACCTCGTGGGCCGGCGCCAGACCAGCCAGGCGCTGTTCGTGCAGGACAGCTGGACGACCGGCGGGGCGCTCGCCGTGGTCGCCGGGGTGCGCTGGGACGGCGCCTCGCCGTGGGGGAGCGAGCTGTCGCCGCGGGCGAGCGTGCGCTGGGAGCGGGGCGGCGCGCGCGCCTG
>JAJXUY010000108.1 GCA_021782525.1 Acidobacteriota bacterium
GGCCGACGACGATCGTGCGCTTGACATCGAGGCGGCGGGCGACGGCGGCGAAGAGGCCGCCGGCCGCCAGGGCGAACACGGCGCCGGCGAGCTGGTCGGCCGCGATCACGGCGAGCGTCGTCGCGACGCCCAGCCCGCCGCGGCGGTTGGCGAACGCCCCGAGCAGCGGCAGCGTCGCCGCGCTCCACGCCACCATCGCGAGCGCCCGGCCCCGCCACGCCACCGCGGGGTCGGGGATGCGGCCGAACGCGAGCGCGTACGGAAACGCCACGAACTGCGTCAGCAGCAGCGTGCCGAACAGCGTCGCGGTCGGCAGGCCGAGAGCGGCCCCGTAGGCGGTGGCGAGCAGGACGATCGCGCCGACCCCCTCCATGTACAACCAGAACGCGACGAGCATCGTGAATAGGTGGCGGTGGCCGCGCAGGTCGCGCAGGGTGCGGCCGAGGCGGGCCAGCGCTGCCCGCAGCAACGGCCGCGCGTCGCCGTCCTCCGGCCGCGCGGGCGGCTCGGGGACGGCAACGGCGAGCGGCACCGCGAACGCGACCCACCAGACGCCGACCGCGAGGAAGGCGAGGCGGACGACGTCGCCGCGCGCCAGCCCGAGCCGGGCGGCGCCGGCGTACGCGGCGGTGGCGACCGCGAGCAGGAGCCCGCCGCCGGCGTACCCCATCGCGTAGCCGAGCGCTGAGGCGCGCGCCGTGTCGGCGGGGCGCGCGACGTGGGGGAGCAGCGAGCTGTTGAGGCCGAGGGCGATGTTCACGGCGATCTGCGAGACGGCGTACAGGGCGATCGCCAGCACCCAGCGCCCGGTGGTGATCGCGACCATCGCCGAGGCGGCCGCGCCGCCGACGGCGGTGACGGCGAGGAGGAGACGCTTGCGCCGTCCGGTGAGGTCCGCGATCGTGCCGAGCAGCGGTGCGAGCAGGGCCACGACGAGCAGCGCGCCGGCGGCGGCGAAGGCGTAGACGTTCGAGGCGGTGTCACGGGCGCGCGCCGGGCCGCCGCCGGCGAGGAACGCGGGCGCCGCCACGGCGACGAACGTCGGCGGGAAGAACGTCGTCGCGGTGACCGTGACGTAGGCGTGGTTGGCCCAGTCGTACAACGCCCAGGCGCGCACCCGCCGCCGATAGGCCCACTCGCCGCCGGCGCCGCTCATCACGCGATCGTACCGTACCACCGCCCGCGCCGCAGGTGCCGGGCGGCGGGAACTCGCGTACGATCGCGCGGGCTAAAGGCCGGCGGGGAGGTGGGGCGCTGGACAGGGCACGCTCGGTGGCGATCGCGGAGGGGCTGCTCGCGGTGCTGGTGTGGGGCGCCTCGTTCATCGCGACCAAGGTCGCGCTCACCGAGGTGTCGCCGGTGACGGTGGTGTGGCTGCGCTTCGCCATGGGTGTGGCGGTGCTCGGCGCGGCCGTCGCCCTGCGCCGCCAGTTCGCGCTGGTTGCGCCGCGCGAGCTGGCGGGGTTCGCCGTGCTCGGCTTCGTCGGGATCACGTTCCACCAGTGGCTGCAGTCGACCGCTCTCGTGACCTCGCGGGCGAGCACCAGCGGCTGGATCGTCGCCACCACCCCGATCTTCATGGCGGTGCTCGGGCGGGTCGTGCTCAAGGAACGGCTCGGCGTCGCGCGCGCCGCCGGCATCGCGCTGGCTGCGGCCGGGGTGCTGCTGGTCGTCACGCGCGGCCAGCCGGGCGAGCTGCTGCGCGGCCGCTTCGGCGCCCCCGGCGACCTCCTCATCCTCGCCTCGGCGCCGAACTGGGCGGTGTTCTCGGTGCTCTCCCGCCGCGCGCTGCGCATCCACCCCGCGACGCGGATGATGGCGTACGTGATGGCGTTCGGCTGGCTGTTCACCTCGCTGCAGCTGGCGGCGGGGCCCGGCCTGTCGGAGGTGTCGCGCCTGGACGCGCGCGGCTGGGCGGCGATCGTGTTCCTCGGCATCGCCTGCTCCGGCCTCGCTTACATCGCGTGGTACGACGCCCTGCAGCGCATGCCGGCGTCCGAGGCGGGGGCGCTGCTCTACGTCGAGCCGCTGGTGGCGATGGCGGTGGCGGCCGCGGTGCTGGGCGAGCGGGTCACGGCCGCGACCGTGCTCGGCGGCGCGGTGATCCTGCTCGGCGTCTGGCTCGTCAACCGCGCGCCGGCGGCCGCCGCGCGCGAAACGGTCGCGCTCGGGCCGGGGGAGGAATAGGCCGCGGCTCAGTAGCGCCGGAAGATGCGCTGGATCTCGCGGGTGTCGCTGGTGCGGGTGAGCGCGAGGGCGAGCAGGATGCGGGCCTTCTGCGGCGACAGGTTGTCGGCGACCACGAAGTCGAGCGCGTCGTCGTCGGCCTCGCCGTCGCGCACGACGGGACCGCCGGGGATGCGGCTGGCGCGCACGACGACGATCCCGCGTTTGCGCGCCTCGACGAGCGCCGCCTTGGCCTCGATCGAGAGGCTGCCGTCGCCGACGCCCGCGTTGACGATCCCCTTGACGCCCGCGGCCGCCAGGGCGTCGATCTCGAGCCGCCCCGACCCGGCGTAGGCGAGGGCGATCCCGACGTTCGGCAGCTCCTTGAGGTTGGCCACGTCGAACTCGGTGGCGGTGGTGTGCAACCGCGTCGTCGTGCGGTAGAACACCGGCCGCCCGCGCTCCATCAGGCCGAGGGCGCCGACCTCGGGGGAGCGGAACGTGTCGAGGGCGACCGTACTCGTCTTGGTGACATCGCGCGCGGCGTCGATGCGGTCGTTCATGCACACCATGACCCCGCGCCCGGCCGCGTCCGGGCTGGCCGCCAGCGCCACCGCGTTGTACAGGTTCATCGGGCCGTCGGCGGAGATCGCGGTGGCCGGCCGCATCGCCCCGACGAGCACGACCGGCTTGTCGCTCTTGACCACGAGGTCGAGGAAGTACGCGGTCTCCTCGAGCGTGTCGGTGCCGTGCGTGATCACCACGCCGGCCACGTCGGGGCGCGCGAGCAGCTCGTTGACCCGCCGGGCGAGGATCAGCCAGTGCGCCGGCGTCATGTTCTCGCTCGCGATCTGGAACACCTGCTCGCCGGTGACGCGGGCCACGGAGGCGAGTTCGGGGACCGCGGCGATCAGCTCCGCGACCCCCACGGTCGCCGCCTTGTACCCCACGGTCGCGGTGGAGGAGGCGGCGGTGCCGGCGATCGTGCCGCCGGTCGCCAAGATCACCACGTGCGGGAGCGGCGGCTGCGGCGCCGGTGCCGCCGCGGCGGCCAGCGCCAGCGTGAGCAAGGCGACAACGAGGGTCTCTTGGCGTCGGGGCGTCATGCGGGGCCTCCTCCGGATCCGGCGCCAGCGTAGCAGGAGTCGGACCCCCGGGGCGGCGGTTGCGGCGCGGTCCGAAATGAAATAATGTGTCTCACTCGCGCCTTCTACGGCGGCGCGGGCGGCTCCATGGGAGGGTCTGGTGTCGGGTGCGTCGATATTGGGTTCGGGAGACGGTGCGCGCGGTGCGCTGACGCCGCCCGGTGCCGTGTCCGCGGCGCTCGAGCGGCGGCTGCGCGCCGGGCTGTGGCTGCTGCTCGCGGTGTTCTCGTTCTCCGGCGTCTTCGGCCACTCGCTGTGGGGCGGCAACGACGCCCGCGAGGGCGGGATGATCTGGGACATGGTGCGGCACGACACGCTGGTGACGCCGACGATCAACGGCCGCCCGTTCCTCGAGAAGCCGCCGCTGCTGCACTGGACCGGGGTGGCGATCTGCCGCCTCGCCGGCCGCGTCAACGAGGGTCTGGTGCGCCTCCCGGCGGCGCTCTACGGCTTCGGGACGTTGGTGCTGATCGTCATGCTCGTGCGCGGCCCGCGCGCCGGGGCGGAGTGCGACCGCAGCCGCGAGGTGGCGGCGTGGGGGGCGGCTTTCTTGTGCGGCACCGCGATCGAGTTCCAGGAGTACGCCCGCATCGTCCTCACCGACATGGCGCTCGTGTTCACGGTGACGCTCGCGCTGTTCGCGTTCTGGCGCGCCTACCTGCGGCCGAGCTCGGGGCGCTGGCTCGCCTTCCTCCTCGCGGCGGCGCTGTCGTTCTACGCCAAGGGGCTGATCGGGCCCGTGCTGATCTGGGCGTCGGTCGGTCTCTTCCTGCTCTGGCAGCGCCGGTTCCGGCTGCTGGCGGGGCTGGCGGCGCTCTACCTGCCGCTGTTGCTGCTGGCCATCCTCCCGTGGGCGGTCGCGCTCGCCCGGGCGGACGGCGAGGCGGCGGTGCGGTTCTTCTTCTGGGACAACCAGGTCGGGCGCTTCTTCCACTTCAACAACGCGGCGCTCCCGCACGACCCGTTCTTCATCAACAAGGAGGCGTGGTCCTACTACCTGACGAACCTACCGCTCTACCTGGCGCCGTGGACGCTGCTGATCGTGCCGGCGCTGGTCGCCTGGGCACGACGTTCATCCCCGTTCCGCACGCCGTTCCACCGCTTCGTAGCGAGCGGCGTCGTCGGGATGGCGCTGGTGTTGCAGGTCTCCGCGGCCAAGGTCGCCAGCTACGCGCTGCCGGTCTACCCGCTCCTGTTTACGGCGGTCGCGCTCTGGCTCGCCGAGGTCGCGGCGCGCGGGCGTGCGACGTGGCTGGAGCGCTGGAGCGTGCGCCTGACCGCGGCCGCGACCGGCCTGCTCCTTGGGCTCGTGCCGGTGGCGCTCGTCGTCGGCACGTTCGTGCGGCCGCGGCTGTTCCGCACCGGCGGGGCGCTGGCGACGGGCACCAGCCTCGCCCTCGCGGTGGCGGCGCTCACGCTTCTCGGCGGCGCGGCGCTCCTGCTCGTGCGGCTGCTGCGCTCCCCGGCCCGCGCGCTCGCGGCCGTCGCCGGGCCCGCCTCGTACGCGCTGATCATGGTGCTCGCGATGCACCTGGTCGCCCCGGTGCTCGACCACCTGCGGTCGTACCGCCCGATCGCCGACCTCGCCGGCGCCGAGCTCGACGACGGGGTGGCGGTGGCGCTCGGAACCGAGCAGTACCGCGACGTCGGCGCGTTCACGTTCTACCTCGACCAGCGCCTGCCGCTGCTATCCGGCGCCGCCGCCGCCGCGTTCCTGCGCTCGCCGCAACCGCGCGCGATCCTCGTCCCGCGTTCCCAGCTGCCGGTGTTCGAGGCCCACCTCGCCGGGCTGCCGCACGGCCGCCTCGTGGCCGGAGACCCCGGGACCGTGTCGCGCGCCTGGGTGCTCGTGACCAACGCGGCCGAGCTGGCGGCGGAGCACCACCCGAGCGAGCCGGCCGGCGGCGAGCTGCTCGTCGCGCGGGGGCGGCGCATTCGCGGTCCGCGCGACGGCCTCGCCAGCGCACGGCAACCGCAAGCCAGGCTGGGGGGCGGCGCGGTCCGCGGGCCGGGCGACCGCTGATCGGTTTCCGAACGTCAGGTCGTGCCGGTTACGACCCGGCCGCCGAGGCGGCGGCGACGGCGGCGTCCAGGGCCCGGCGGTCCTTGGCGGACACGTCGAGGAACTCGACGCCGACCTCAACGCGCCCGGCGCCCTCGACGCTCTCCCAGGCGACCCGCCCGCGCGCCCTGACGACCCGGCCGGGGAGCGAGATCAACAGCTCGACCGCGGAGCCGATGCCGAGCCGCTCGGGGTGAACGAACATACAGCCGCCGCTGCCCACCGTGCGTGTCTTCGCGAGCGCCTCCGAAGCCTCGTCGCCGATGCGCTTGACGAGCACGGCCTTCTCGCTGGGAACTCGAGGGAAACGCCGCTGCTCCCGTGCGTCGTCGGTCATCCGGTCACCCCCGCCCTGCTGCCCTGCTGAGAATCTAGCAGCGAAGCGGTCGCGGCTCAAGGCCGGGATCCGACCGGCGCCGCGGCGCCGGCGCCGCTGAACGCTTGTGCGCTGATGGTACAATCAATTTCTCCGGGCCGGGACGGCCGGGAGACGGACGGCCCCCCCCATGACCCCGCCCCTGCCCGAGAAGTTCCCCAACGTCTTCTGGACGGCCAACGTCACCGAGCTGTTCGAGCGCGCCGCCTACTACTCGATGGCCAGCTTCGTGGTCATCTACCTCGGCCAACTCGGCTTCGGCGATTACTGGCCGTCGTTTCTCAACTCCACGGTGCTGTGGGGCCTCGTTTACTTCCTCCCGATCCTCTCCGGGACGGTCGCCGATCAGGTGGGGTTCAGGCGCTCGCTGCTGGCGGCGTTCGTCCTGCTCGGGATCG
>JAJXUY010000109.1 GCA_021782525.1 Acidobacteriota bacterium
TCGCTCTACTTCGCGCGCGGGAACCTCGCCGCGGCCGAGGAGAACCTGCGCCGGGCGGCCGTGCCGACCGGCCCGGTGGAGGCGTACTTCATGCTCGGGAAAGTCGAGGAGCGGCTCGGTCAGCCCGCACGCGCGGAGTCCGCGTATCGCAGCGCGCTGGAGCGGGCGCCCGAGCGGGCCGACGTCGCGCTCGCGCTCGGCGAGCTACTCGAGACCCAGGGACGCAAGGACGAGGCGGCGGCGCTCTTCCGCCGCGTGATCGCGCTCGCCCCGGGCTCGGCGCTGGCTCGCGACGCCCAGGCGCGGCTGGAGTGAAGGCGTGGCGTTCCAGTACCTGTTGAACAACCTTCTCGTCGACGTTCCCGGTGCGCAGGGGGCCATCTTCCTCGACGCCGAGGGCGAGTCCGTGGAACTCGTCTCCCGCAGCGCCACGCCGTACGAGCTCAAGCTCGAAGGGGCCTACCACGGGATCTTCCTCCGCCAGGCCGCGCGGCTCGCCGCCCTGAACGGGGCGGGGGAACTCGAGCGGCTGGCAATCGCGGGGATGCAGATGCAGGTGATGAGCCGGGTGCTCAAGGGCGGTTACTACCTGGTTCTCGTGCTCGACCCGACGGCGCCGGCGGCGCTCGCCGGCGAGGCGTTGACGCGGGCGAGCGCGGCGTTCAACCGGGAGATTCCGTAGCCGCGGGCCCGGCCGGCGGCGGCCGTCGCAGGGGGTGAGCTTTGGACCTGTTGCAACGATTGCGCCGCGGACTCGGGGCGACCCGGTCGCTGCTCGGCGAGAGGTTCAGCGCGTCGGAGTGGACGCTCAGCTCCGACGCACTGGAGGAGGTGCTGCTCGCGGCCGACGTCGGTGTCGACGCGGCCCACGACCTGGCCCGCCGGTTCGACGAGGCGCGCCGGCGCGGGACGGTGGCTCCCGGCGGGGAGATGGCGTGGTTACGGGCGGAGGTGGAGGCGCTGCTCACGGTCGGCGCCGTCGCCGTACGCCGCGGCGCGCCGCACGTGATGCTGGTGGTCGGCGTCAACGGCAGCGGCAAGACGACGACGGCGGCCAAGCTCGCTGGGCGGGCGCAAGAGGAGGGCCGGAGCGCGATGCTCGTGGCCGCGGACACCTTCCGCGCCGCGGCGATCGAGCAGCTGCAGGCCTGGGGCGAACGCCTCGGGGTGCCGGTCGTCGCCCAGCGCCCCGGCGCCGATCCCGGCGCCGTGGTCTTCGACGCCCTCAGGGCGGCGCTCGCCCGCGGGACCGACGACGTGATCGTCGACACGGCCGGCCGCCTGCACACCAAGCACGACCTCATGGCCGAGCTCGAGAAGGTGCACAAGGTGTGCGCCCGAGCGCTGCCCGGCGCGCCGCACGAGGTGCTCCTCGTCCTCGACGCGACGACCGGGACCAACGGTGTGGTGCAGGCGCGCGAGTTTCAGGCCAGCGCCGGCGTCACCGGCGTGGCCCTGACCAAGCTCGATGGCACCGCCAAGGGCGGGGTCGTGCTCGCGGTCGCCCGCGAGCTCGCGGTCCCGGTCCGCTGGGTCGGCGTCGGCGAGGGGCCGGACGACCTGTTGCCGTTCAGCCCTTCGGTGTTCGCCTCGGCCCTGCTGGAGGCGCTCTCGTGAGCGACCGCTGGGCCCCGCTGATGCGCCAGGCGCTCACGCTCGCGGAACGAGGGCGGTACGGGGCGAGCCCGAACCCGATGGTGGGCGCCGTGCTGCTGTCGCGCGGCGGCGAGGTGATCGGCGCCGGCGCGCACCTGGCCTGCGGCGGGCCCCACGCCGAGGTGGCGGCGTTGCAGGCGGCAACCAGCCCGGCGCTGGGCGGAACGATGGTCGTGACGCTCGAGCCGTGCGCCCACCAGGGACGTACCCCCCCGTGCGTGGAGGCGATCCTCGCGGCCGGAGTCGCACGCGTCGTGATCGGGACGCGCGACCCGAACCCGGTGACGGCGGGGCGAGGCGTCGAGACGCTGCGCGCGGCCGGGATCGAGGTCATCGAGGGGGTGGAGGAGGCGGCGTGCCGGACCGCGAACCGCCGCTTCTTCCACTGGATGGGGACCGGGCGTCCTTTCGTGACCCTGAAGATGGCGATGACGCTCGATGGCAAGCTCGCCGCTCGCGGCGGCCGCTCCCGCTGGATCACGTCCGAGGCTTCGCGCCGGGAAGGGTACGCGCTGCGGGAGGAGTTCGACGCGCTCCTCGTCGGCGTCAACACCGTGCTCGCCGACGACCCCCGCCTGACCCGGCACCTCGGGCTCAACCCCAACCCTCACATCGCGCGGGTGGTGCTCGACACGTCGCTGCGCACGCCGCCGGGATGCACGATGCTCGGGCGGGACGCCGCCGACGTGACGCTTTTCTGTCGCGAGGGGGCCGCAACCGAGCGACGGCGGGAGCTCGAGCGCCTCGGGGCGACCGTGGTCGAGGTCGGCGAGGACGAGCACGGCCGCTGCGCCCTGCGTCAGGTCCTGCGCTGGTTGGGCTCGCGCCAGGTCAGCTCGGTGCTGGTCGAGGGCGGGGGCGAGGTGCACTGGTCGTTCCTGCGCGAACGGCTGGCGCAGCGGGTGCACGCCTTCGTGGCGCCGCTGGTGCTCGGCGGGCGGGAGGCCACCCCCTCGGTCGGCGGCGCGGGGTTCCCGTCGCCGCAGGAGGGCGTCAGGTTGCGCTTCGTCGAGGTGCGGCGCCTGGCCGAGGACCTCGTGGTCGAGGCGGAGGTCGAGGGTGTTTAGCGGGCTGGTGGCCGCCGTCGGCGAGGTGCGCGGCATCGTACGCCGCGGGCGGGGCGCTCGCCTGGAGGTGGCGTGCCGGCTCCCGGGCGAGCCGCTGGCGGCGGGAGAGAGCGTGGCGGTTCAGGGCGCCTGCCTCACGGTCGTGGACCCGTCCGGGTCCTCGTTCGCGGCCGACCTCTCGCCCGAGACGCTGGCCCGCACGACGCTGGGGCGGCTGCGTGCCGGCGCCCGCGTCAACCTCGAGCGGGCGCTGCGCACCTGCGACCGTCTCGGCGGCCACCTCGTCCTCGGCCACGTGGACGCGGCCGTGCCGGTCGCGGCGATCCGCCCCGGGGCGGAGTTCTGGACGCTGCGCGCGGCGCTCCCGGCGGCGCTGGCGCCCGAGGTGGCGGAGAAGGGGTCCGTCGCGGTGGACGGCGTCTCGCTGACCGTGTCCGGCCTCGGCGACGGGTGGTTCGAGGTCGCGCTGATCCCGACCACGCTGCAGGCGACAACCCTGAAGGAGCGGCGGGCCGGCGACCTCGTCAACCTCGAGACCGACGTGCTCGCCAAGTACGTGCGCCGCGCCGTCGGCGGCGGCCGGCCGGGGATCGAGGCGTGGCTTGCGGGGCCGGTCGATGCGGCGGATTGACGCGGTCTTTCCCGACCTCCTCCCGCTCTCCCACCGCCTCGGCCCGCCGCCGCTCGCCGCCGATGACGGGGCCGCGGTGCTCGACCCCGTGGAGATGCGCCTCGTCCGCAGTGGCGATGCGCGGCCGCGACCGGTGGCGGACCGGACCGTGCCGCGGCGGCCGCTGCGAGTGCTGGTACACGCGGCGACGGTCGCCCGCGACGGCCCGTTCCTCGAGGCGCTGGTCCGTGCCGGTTCGGGGCTCCTCGTCACCCTCGATGGTCCGCTCGCCCCGGCCGCCCTGCCGGAGCCGGCTGTGCGCGGGCAGGTGGTCGTGCTGGGCGAGTGGGTGCCGCCGTTCTGGGGCGGGGCGCCGCTCGCTCCTCTTGCAGGCTTCGCCGAGCGCGGCTTTCCGGCCGGCGTGCTGCTCGGACTCGGGCCGGCCCCGGAGCCGCTCGCGCAGGTGCGGCGAGCCGTGGCGGAGGCGGGGGCGGCGGGGGCCGCGTTCGTCGTCGCCGCACCGTTCGCGGTCCCGGCCGAGGACCGGCACCGGGCCTACGACGCCCGCGCCGGCGAGGTGGGCGACGGGGAGCTCGAGGACCTGCTCTTCCACACCGACCTCGGGCAGCTCGCCGCCGAGCTGGAGCGCGAGGCCTCGCGCGAGTGCCTGCGCCTCGGGATGCCCGAGACGTTGCCCGGCCCCGCCACCTCGGTGACGCCGCAAGCCGCGTTCACCGCGGGCGCGCAGCTGCTGCTCTGGGCCCGGCGCCTCGACCTCCTCGACGGGGTCAGCTCGGCCGGCTGGCAGCTGCGGCGGGCGGCCCAGGCTCTCCTGGCCTCGCGCCGCGAGCCGGCCGCTCTCGTGGCCGAGGACAACCTGCGGGTGATCCCCGGGTTCACACCGTGGGTCGAGGCGTTCGCGAGGTCGGCGTGGAGCGGGCGCGGCGAGCCGTTCGACGACGTCTTGGCGCGCTGGATCGCCCGGTGACGGTCGACGACCGGGGTCCGGGGGCCGGGCTCCGGGGTCCGGAGGGACAGGCAGCAGCGCAGCGCCGGTCGAGGGCGGTGGGGCTGTACGTGCACGTGCCGTTCTGCGTCAGCCGGTGCGCGTATTGCGCGTTCGTGACCTCGACCGAGCTCCACCTGATCCCGCGAGTCATGGCGGCGGTCAGGCGGGAGGTGGAGGCGCTCGGCCGCCGCGGCGGTCGGCCGCTCGCGACGTTGTACCTGGGCGGCGGCACGCCGTCGCTGCTGCCGGCGGAAGAGCTGGCGGGGCTGTTCGCGGTCCTGGACCGCCGCTTCCCGCGCCTTCCCGGCGCCGAGGTGACGCTCGAGGCCAACCCCGACGACGTCACGGAGGCGAGGGCTCGAGCCTGGGCCGAACTCGGCGTCACGCGGGTCTCGGTCGGGACGCAGACGTTCTCGGACCGGGGGCTCGCGCTGCTCGGCCGCCGACACACTGCGGCGCAGGCGAGCGGCGCCGTCCGCACGCTGCGAGGGGCCGGGCTCGAGGTCTCGGTCGACCTGATGCTCGGGCTGCCCGGGCTCGGCGCGGCCGAGCTCGACGCCACCCTCGAGGAGCTCCTCCGGTTGCGGCCCGGGCACGTCAGCGTCTACCTGCTCGAGACCGACAAGGCCCACGCCCTCGCCCGGCTCGCCGAACGCCGCCCCGACCTCTTCCCGGACGGCGACGCCGCCGCGAGTCAGTACCTCGCGGCGGGCCGCCGCCTGGTCGCGGCCGGCTACCGGCACTACGAGATCTCCAACTTCGCGCTCCCGTCTCGGCAGGCGCGGCACAACCTGCGCTACTGGCTCCGCCTTCCGGTGCTCGCGGCGGGCGTGGCCGCGCACGGACACGCCGGGCGGCGGCGCTGGGCCAACGTCGACGAGTTGTCGGCCTATCTCGACGCGGTCGAGAACGGCCGCGCTCCGCGGGCGTGGAGCCGGCGGCTCACCGCGCCGGAGGAGGTCAAGGAGCGGGTGATGCTCGGGCTGCGCCTCGCGCGCGGCGTGAGCGCGGCCACGATCGCCGCATGCTCCGCCCTGGTGCCGGCGTTCGCCGCCGGGCTCGAAGATTTTCTCTCCCTCGACCTGGCGCGCCGCGTGCGCACTCGCGTGCACCTGACGCCGCGCGGCTGGCTGCTTTCCAACGAGCTGCTCAACCGGCTCTGGTGAGGCCTCGGGGGCGCGGGGGGATCCGGGTTACACTGCGTGCGGGAGGTGCCGGTGAAGCGGATCTTGGCGCTCGCGGCGCTCGTGTTGCTGCCGGCCGGATCGGCGCTCGCCGGCGGTTTTTCGTTCTCGACCAGCTTCACGCCGCGGGCGTTCGGTGATCTCGCCGACGCGTTCGGGGCGGCGATCGCGTTCCCCAACCTCGCGACCGCAGCGGCCTCCGGCGTCGCTGGGTTCGACGTGCTGGCGGTCGCGGGCGGACCGCAGGTCGACACCGGCGCCTCGTGGTGGCGCTCCGCGGTCGACGCGCGCACGATCGGCGGCATCCTCCCGAGCTACCGCGCGATCGTGCGCAAGGGGCTGCCGGGGGGCGTGGACGTCGGGGCCCAGTTCGGCCGGGTCGCCGGTGAGGAGTTCTGGGGCGGCGAGTTGCGTTACAACGTGTGGGGTGGCGGCGTCCTGGCGCCGGCGGCGGCGGTGCGCGTGGCCTACGCCCGTCTTACCGGTTCCGCCGTCGCGCTCGACGTGGCGGAAGCGCAAGTCGTGGTCTCCAAGGGCTTCACGGTGGTCTCGCCGTACGTCGCGGCG
>JAJXUY010000110.1 GCA_021782525.1 Acidobacteriota bacterium
AGATCCGCTCCGGCGTGCTCGCGCTCGGCGCGGTCACGCTGGCCGAGGGCCCGCCGACGTTCGCCGAGCTCGGCCGCGTCCGCGACGACTCGCCGCTGCGCACGGTCGCGCCCGAGCGCGAGGACGAGCTCGTGGCCGCGGTCGACCGCGCCAAGCACGCGGGCGAGACGCTGGGCGGAGTCGTCGGTGTGGTCGCGCGCGGCGTCCCGCCGGGGCTCGGCTCCTACGCCCGCTGGGAGGACCGCCTCGACGGGCAGCTCGCGCAGGCCGTGATGGCGATCCAGGCGGTCAAGGCGGTGGCGATCGGTGCCGGCATCGAGGCCGCCGCGCGTCCCGGCTCACGCGCGCACGACCCGATCCTTCCGGGCCCTGACGGCGTGCGCCGCGGCTCCAACTTCGCCGGCGGGATCGAGGGCGGCGTCTCCAACGGTGAGGAGGTCGTCGTGCGCGCGTTCATGAAGCCGATCGCGACGCTGCGCGATCCGCTGCCGTCGGTCGACCTCGCCAGCGGGGAGGCGACGACCGCCGCGTACGAGCGCTCCGACGTCACCGCCGTGCCGGCGTGCGGCGTGATCGCCGAGGCCGCGCTGGCGTTCGTGCTGGCGCGGGCGCTGCTTGCCAAGTTCGGCGGCGACCGGATCGACGACACGCTGGCGGCCGTCCGCGAGTACTGCCGGCGCCTGGGGAAGCTGGGGCCGGAACGGTTTGTTGCACCGTGACGGCGGGACGGCGATGAGGATCAAGCGCGCGACGAAGTACGGGTTCTGCTCCGGTGTCCGCGTCGCGGACATCAAGGTGAAGCGCTTCGCCCGCGGCGGCGGCCGCGGCGCGATCCTCGGCCAGGTCGTGCACAACGAGCGCGTCGTCGAGGAGATGGAGCGCCTCGGGGTGCGCACCGTCAAGGCGATCGACGAGGTCGCGGACGGCGTCATCGTCTTCTCCGCCCACGGGGTACCGCCCTCGTACCACGAGGAGGCGCAGCGGCGCGGCCTCGAGATCCTCGACACCACCTGCAAGTTCGTCTACGACATCCACCACGAGTCCGCGCGCGCCCGCGCCGCCGGCGCGCACCTCGTCTTCATCGGCGACCCCGGCCACCGCGAGGTGATCGGCTACACCCACGACCTCGACCCCGCGATCTACCACATCGTCCATACGGTGGCCGAGGCGGAGGCCGTCGACTGGTCGCGCTGGCCCGAGCTCACGATCTTCTACCAGACCACGCTCAACGCCGAGGAGTACGAGGACGTCGTGCGCGTGATCGAGTGCGGCAACCCGCACGCCAGGCGCGCGGACACGGTCTGCTACGCGACCAAGGAGAACCAGGACGCGGCGCGGGCGTTGGCGTCCGACCCGGAGGTGGACGTCGTCCTCGTCGTCGGAGGCAAGCACTCCGCCAACACCCGCCACCTGCACGCCATCTGCGCGCGGCTGAAACCCAGCTACCTGGTCCAGGGAGTCGAGGACATCGACCCGGCCTGGCTCGTGGATGTCGCGTGCGTCGGCCTCACGGCCGGCGCCTCGACCCCCGACTACGCGATCGACGAGGTCGAGCGCTACCTCCTCGAGCTCGACCCGCAGGCGAGTGGCGAGTCGAGGGAGCGGGAAAGAGGGGAAAGGGGAACGGGCAAAGGAAAGACGCCACGAGAATCGGCCTCGTAGTCCCTTTACCCTTTACCCTTTGCCCTTTTCCTTCTGCCGCCTGCAAGCTCTCAATTGTCTCTCTTGAAGAGGTAGGCGCAGTCGACGAGCTGCGGCTCTGAGCCGGCGCGGCACACCGCGTACTTCGTCCGCTCGCCTGCCCAGATCGCGGCACCTCCGGCCTCGCCGGCGCGGTTGACCGCGTAGAGCAAGAGGTTGTTCTTCGGCCGTCCCTTGGCGTCCTTGAGGTAGTCGAGCTTGGTGTTGCGCACGACGCGCTCGAGCGTGGCCACGCACGCCGCCTCGGGGGAGGAGCCGCGGCGCATGAACTCCACGACGGTGTGGCCGCCGGCGACGACGATGTTGCTCTCGCCGTGACCGGTCCCTCCCGCCGAGCCGACGTCGCCGTCGCAGTACAGGCCGGCGCCGACCAGCGGCGAGTCGCCGACGCGCCCCGACATCTTGAAGAACAACCCCGACGTGGTCGTGCAGCACCCGAGCCGGCCCGCCGCGTCGCACGCCGAGAGGTGGATCGTTCCGTGCGGCCGAAAATCGACGTCGCCGTAATTCTTGATGAACCACTGGATGTCGGGGTCGTCGATCTCGCCGGCCTCGGGTAGCCAGTCGTCGTGGTCCGACTCGTTCTCCTTCCAGAACAGCCAGATCTTGCGCGACCGCTCGGTGAGCAGGTCCTTCTCGGGGAAGCCGTGCGCCCGCGCGAAACGCAACGCCCCCTCGCCGACGAGGAGGATGCGGTCGGTGCCGCGCATCACCTGAAGCGCGACCTGCGCCGGGTGCTCGATCCGCTCGAGCGCCGCGACCGCACCGGCGCGCATCGTGGTGCCGTCCATCACCGCGGCGTCGAGCTGCACGACGCCGTCCTCGTTGGGAAGGCCGCCGTAGCCGACGGTCACGTCCTCGGGGTCGGCCTCGACCAGGCCGACCCCGGCCACCGCCGCGTCCACCGGCGAGGCGCCACCGCTCATGCGCTCGACCGCCAGTTTGACCGCGTGGATGCCGTTCATCGAGGAGACGGCGACCGGGCGGGGCGAGCCTGGCGGCGGCGTGGCGTTGGCGAGCGCTGGCGCGACGGCGGCGACGGCGGCGGCCTTGGCGGTGGTGGCGATCAGGTCACGACGGGTCATCGGGTCATCGGGCATGGAGGGTCCTCCTTGCAGGCGGCGCCAGCATACTCGCTCCCCGTTGCCCCGGCTCCCGCCTCCGGGTAGAGTGGCTGGGTGCTACGTGTGACACTCCTGCTGTCGCTCGTCGCCCTCGGCGCCGCCGCGTGCGGGAGCGCCCCGCGCTGCGACCGCTTGTTCGTCGGCGGCGTGGTGCACATCTCCGGCGGGGAGCAGCCGCTCGAGGTCGCGATCACGGACGGCCGCATGGTGGCGCTGGTGCCGCCCGCCGACGCCGCGCCGTGGCGGCGCGCCGCCGCCGAGGTCGTCGACCTCCACGGCGCGCACGTCTTCCCCGGCTGGACCGAGAGCCACGGCCACCTCGTCGCCTACGGGGCGGCGCTCGAGGAGGTCGACCTCGACGGCGCGACCAGCCTCGACGAGGTCGTGGCCCGGGCGCGCCAGGCCGCCGCGAAGCTGCCCCCGGGCGCCTGGGTGCTGGGCCGCGGCTGGGATCAGAACCTCTGGGCGGACAAGAGCTTCCCGACCAATCGTTCGCTCTCGGCGGCGGTCCCGGACCATCCGGTGCTGCTCGGTCGCGTCGACGGGCACGCCGTGCTCGCCAACGCCGCGGCGCTCGCGGCCGCCGGCGTCACGCGGGCGACCGCTGAACCGCCCGGGGGCCGCATCGTGCGCGACGCCGCCGGCGAACCCACCGGCGTGTTCCTCGACGCGGCCGCCGAGCTGGTCAACCGCGCCGTGCCCGCGCCGACCGCCGCCGACATCGAGCGCCGCGTCCGCCTCGCTGGCCGGCACCTGGCCGCGTTCGGCATCACCCAGATCGACGACGCCGACACCCTACCGCCCGAGCTCGCGGTGTTGCGCGCGATGCACGCGGCCGGCACGCTGCCGCTGCGCGTCTACGTGATGCTCAACACAAACGACGACGGCTTCCTCGACGGCGAGCTCGCCGCGGGCCCGCGCGTCAGCCGCGACGGGATGCTCGCCGTGCGCGCCGTCAAGTTGTTCGCCGACGGGGCGCTCGGCTCGCGCGGCGCGCTCCTGTCGGCGCCGTACAGCGACGACCGCTCGACCCGAGGGATCGAGGTCACCTCCGAGGCGCGCATGGCCGACGTCGTCGGCCGCGCCGTGCGCGCCGGCTTCCAGCCGTGCATCCACGCGATCGGGGACGCGGCGGTGACGCGGGTGCTGGACGTCTACGAGCGCGAGCTCGGCGCCCGCGGCGACGTCCTGCGCCCGCGGGTCGAGCACGCGCAGACCGTCCGGCCCGAGGACGTGCCGCGCTTCGCCGAGGAGGGCGCGATCGCATCGGTGCAGCCGATCCACTGCACCGCGGACATGCCGTGGGCGCCGGCTCGTCTCGGGCCGACGCGGATCGCGTGGGCGTACCGCTGGCGCTCTCTATTGGACGCGGGCGCCCGTCTCTGCCTCGGCTCGGACGTGCCGGTGGCCAGCCCCGACCCCCGCCTCGGGATGTGGGCCGCGGTGACACGCCGTACCCCGGAGGGGACACCTGCGAGCGGCTGGAACCCCGCCGAGCGGCTCTCGCCCGCCGAGGCGATGGCCGGCTACACGAGCTGGGCCGCGTACGCGGCGTTCGAGGAGGACTGGCGCGGGCGCATCGCCCCCGGGTTCGCCGCCGACCTCACCGTCCTCGACCGCGACCCGACAGTGGGCGACCCGGCAGCGTTCTTGCACGTCAAGGTGCTGCGCACCGTTGTCGCGGGGCGTGATTCGTTCGTGGCAGGGAGCGGGACGTGAGGGTGTCCGGGATGGTCATCGCACTCGCGCTCGCCGGCGGCTGGTCGTGGGGTTGCGGTGGGGGGAAGCCGACCGGCCAGGAGGCGAGGTGGGCGGCGCTGCGCGACGAGATGGTCACCAACCAGATCGCCGCGCGCGGGGTGCGCGACCCCAACGTGCTCGCCGCGCTGCGCACCGTGCCGCGCCACCTGTTCGTGCCGGAGGACCTCCGCGCCGACGCCTACGCCGACCACCCGCTGCCGATCGGCGAGGGGCAGACGATCTCGCAGCCGTATATCGTCGGCCTGATGACCGAGCTGCTCGAGGTCAAGCCCGGCGACCGGGTGCTCGAGATCGGAACCGGGTCGGGCTACCAGGCGGCGGTGCTCGCCGCGATGGGGTGTCAGGTCTACACGATCGAGATCCGCGACACGCTCGCGCGCGAGGCCGAGCAACGCCTGCAGTCGCTCGGCGTCAAGAACGTGCACGTGCGCACCGGCGACGGCTACGCGGGCTGGCCGGAGGCGGCGCCGTTCGCCGGCATCATCGTCACCGCCGCCCCCGAGCGTATCCCGCAGCCGCTGCTCGACCAGCTCAAGCTCGGCGGCCGCATGGTGATCCCGGTGGGCGCGTTCTACCAGCAGCTCAAGGTCATCACCCGCCGCGGCCAGGACGACTTCCCGGAGCGCGACGTGATCCCGGTCCGCTTCGTGCCGATGACCGGCGAGGCCGAGCGCCGACCCTGAGAGACAGTGGTCCGTGGCCCGTGGCCCGTGGTCCGTGGCCCGTGGTCCGTGGCCCGTGGTCAGAGAACGACACGACCTGTGTGGCAAAGATGTGAACGCAGAGGAGCAGAGGGGCTGATACCACTTTGTGTTCAACCGTAATGTTTTGGTAGTGGCCAAGCACACGCGCGCAGGAGGCCCGTAGGGAACCACTGTCATCGCGAGGAGTCCCGCCAACGGCGGGACGACGTGGCGATCTCGCCGAAATCCACGAGACTTCGCCCCGCCACCGGCGGGGCTCGCAGTGACAGCGATTTCTCTACGACCGATGGCAAATCGGTATGAGTGGGCGGCCCGCGGTCGTCCCGGCCGAGTGCGCCGGCCGCGCGTGTCTTGACCCGGCCCCGGTTCTCGACTCGGCCTTTGGCCTGGAGTCCGGATCGCCGGTTCGGCGAGCTCCACGCGGCGGCGCCGACCGGGAGACCGACCTCTTCATACCGATTTCGGCGGGGTCCCAACGGTGGATCTCGCGCACCGGGTGGCGGAGATGGCGGTGCCGCCTAACCTGCCTTGCGGGGTGTCGTGATGCGACGCGAGCCCGGCATCCGGCGGCCGGCGTCCTTCCACGGCCGGTTGACGGCCCGCGGCGGTGGTGGCGTGTGCGACGCGGGAGCCTCCTCGGGGGGCGCCGCCTGCGGCGCGGCGCTGGCCCGGCGCTCCTGCGCGGCCCAGTCTTCCTCTTCGTCCTTGGTGAGGCAACAGTGCTTGAACTTCTTCCCGGAGCCGCAATGGCACGGCTCGTTGCGTCCCGGACGCTTC
>JAJXUY010000111.1 GCA_021782525.1 Acidobacteriota bacterium
GGCCGCCTTCGGCAACGCGAGGTACGGGTGCTGGCTCCAGTACTGCATCAGCTCGCGGCTGCGCCGCGCCGTGTCCTCGGCGACGCCCTTCACCGACGCGTTGACGACGAGGAACACCGCGAGGTTGACCGCGATGATCGCGATGCTCACCCACGGCAGGCGCCGGACCGACGTCTGATCGAGCCCGATCGGGATGAACATGAGGGCAACCCTTCCTTGCCGACATGATACCGGGGAACTATTGCGAGGGGGGAGTGAAGGAGGAAGAAGGTAGAAGGTAGAAGGTAGAAGGTAGAAGGTAGAAGGTAGACGGAAGACAGAGGCGGTCGCGCTCGAGGTTTGGCCGTTCCGTCTTCCGTCTTCAGTCTTCCCTCTTCCGTCTTTCCTTTGACCTTTTCCCTTTCCCCTCTTCCCTCAACTGATCCCCGCCAGCCGCTCGAGGTTCAGCGCCTCGGCGAGCTCGGCCTCGGGCAGGACGCCGAGCCGGCGGGCCGCATCGAACACGCTCTCCCCCGCTGCCTCCGCGGCCTTGGCGACCGCGGCGGCGCGCTCGTAGCCGATGCGTGCCGCCAGCGCGGTGGCGAGCGCTGGGCTCGCCGCCGCCAGGCGGCGGGCGCGCTCGACGTTCACGCGCAACCCGTCGAGGCAGCGGGAGACCAGGAGATCGCAGGCGTTGGCCAGCAGCCGCGCCATCGTGTCGAGGTTCCAGGCGAGGAGCGGGTTGGCGTGCGAGAGGTCGAGCTGGTGCAACACGGCGCTCGCTCGGCACGCCGCCGCCAACCCCTCGACCTCGAGCGCGACCTGCGCCACCGCCTCAGGGATCACCGGGTTCACCTTGCCCGGCATGATCGAGGAGCCCGGCTGGACCACCGGCAGGAGCAGCTCGCCGAACCCGCCGAACGGACCAGAGCTGCGGAGCCGGATGTCGTTGGCCACGGCGAAGAGGACACGGCCGAGGCCAGCGAGGGCGTCCGCGAACGCGATCGGCGCCTCCTGCGCCGCGATCCCGGCCGCGGGGCTGACCGCCACGGTGAGCGCGAGGCCGGTGTCGCTGGCGAGCAGCTCCACGGCCCGCGCCACCGCGGCCGGGTGGGCGTTGATCCCGCTCCCGACCGCGGTGCCGCCGAGCGGCAGCTCGAGCAGGTGCGCGGCGGCCTCGTCGCCGCGCACGCCCGCCGCCCGCACCCGTTCGGCCCAGGCGGCGAAGACACGGCCGTACGTCGTCGGCACCGCGTCCATCAGGTGGGTCCGCCCCAGCGTCACGGTCGCGCGGTGCTCGCCCGCGAGGCGCTCGAGGCCGCCCGCGGCGGCGTCCGCCGCCGGGCGCACGCGATCGCGCCAGGCGATCGCCGCGGCGATGCGCAGCGCGGCCGGCACCGCGTCGTTGGAGGACTGCCCGAGGTTGACGTGGTCGTTGGGGTGCACCGGCCGGTGCGCGGCGGGGTCGCCGCCGAGCGCGGTGTTGGCGAGGTGCGCCACCACCTCGTTCATGTTCATGTTGCTCGAGGTCCCCGAGCCGGTCTGGAAGACGTCCACGGGGAACTGCTCGAGGTGGGCGCCGCCCGCGATCTCTCCGGCCACGGCCGAGATCGCCCGCGCGATCTCCGGCGGGAGCAGGCCGCGCTCCCCGTTGGCACGCGCAAACGCGGCCTTGACCCGTGCCAGCGCGACGAGGAAGCCGGCGGGCAGCGGCCAGCCGCTCACCGGGAAGTTCGCCACCGCCCGCGCCGTCTGCGCCCCGTACAACGCCGCCTGGGGAACCTCCATCTCTCCGAGCGTGTCGTGCTCGATCCGCACCTTGCTGCGGCCGGCTTCTCGGGTCATCGCCGCCTCCCTGCCTGTCAACGTCTCCCATTGTCGCCTGCTTCCGGCCACGGCGCGGCGTGTCGTTCCTTGACACCCCTCGACTGCCTTGTTAGGTTCGCGGCGACACCGGCAGGGGGATGCAATGGCGCACATCGAGTTCACCGACAACTACCAGGACCTCTCGACCGACACCGGCTTCCAGTTCAAGTTCCACTGCAACTCGTGCGGCAACGGCTACATGTCGAGCTGGCAGGCGAACAAGGCCGGGATCGCCGGGGACGTCGTCCGCGCCGCGGGGAACGTCTTGGGCGGCCTGTTCGGCCGTGCCACCTCCGGCAGCTACGAGATCCAGAAGGCGATCGGCGGGCCGGAGCACGACCGCGCCCTCGAGGCCGCGGTGGCCGAGATCAAGCCGCTGTTCCTGCAGTGCAAGCGTTGCGGCCAGTGGGTGTGCCGTGAGATCTGCTGGAACGCCGAGCGCGCCCTGTGCAAGAGCTGCGCGCCGATCCTGCAGCGCGAGCTCGCCGCCAAGCAGGCCGCGATCACCGTCGAGCAGGCGGAGGAGAAGCTGCGCACGCAAGACCTCACTGCCGGCGTCAACCTCACCGCCGAGGCGACGGTGCTCTGCCCCGCGTGCGGCAAGGAGACGAGCCCGGGGAAGTTCTGCAGCGAGTGCGGCGCGCCGCTCAAACCGAGGACCGAGTGCCCGACGTGCGGCAGCAAGGTCGGCCAGGGCGCGAAGTTCTGCCCCGAGTGCGGGGCCAAGCTCGCCTGATGGCCGGCACGGGGTGGCTGGTCCGGGACGGGTTCGCCGGCCGCTGCACCTGGGCGTTCGACGGCGAGACCTTGCTGCTCACCCCGGAGGGCCACCCCACCGAGGCGCACTTACTGCGCGAGGTGCAGGGGCTCGGTGGCGCCGACGAGCACACGGTTGAGCTCAACGTCTCCGGCCGCACGGTCACGCTCTCGCGCCTCGGCGGCGACGGTCCCACGCTGCGCGAGCGCCTCGCCCGTACCTGGTTGCCGGCGCGGGCGCAGGCGCTGCGCCTGACCGGCTCGGGCGAGCCGCCGACGTTCACCGGCGCGATTACGGACGGCGGAGCGGCGCGGCCTTTCCGTGCGCTCCTCTTCGACGACGTGCTCGCCTTCGCGACACCGGGGTGCGACGTGCAGCCGCTCTTCCTCGCGCGCCTGGCGACGGTCGCGTGCGACCGCCCCGCCTACCGCGTGATCGCCGCCGCCTGGGGCGGCGCCGCGGTCACGTTCTCGCGCCTCGGCGGCGAGACCGAGGCGTTCTCCGCCGCACTGGCCGCGCGCCGCCAAGGTCTGGCGGCGGAAGCTGCGGCGGTGCTCGCCGCACACCTGCCGGCGCTCGCACCGGGCGCGCGCGCGGCTCTCGGCTCGGCGTGGCTCCCGGGACGGCTGCTGGCACTGCCCGACTTGGAGCGCACCGCCACCGGGATCGCGCCAGCGCTCCGCGCCGGCTGGTTCGCCGCGCTGCCGCGCGCCGCACACGCCGAGACGCTGCTCGCGTGGGCCGCGGCGGGCAAGGCCTTCCTCGGCTACTCGCGGCCGGTGCCGGAGGCGGCGGAGGAGGACGACGGCGCCGAGGCGCCGGCGAGCCCTGGCGACGCCGCTAGCGCAACGAGCGCCCCCAACGACGCGACGGCGCCGCTCTGGCTGCTCGCCGGCCGTGCCGACGGCTGGCTGCTTGAGTGCCTCTCGCTCGGCGACCATGCCACCTACCGCTTCGCAGCGGGCGACGAGGTCCCCGAACTCGTCGAGCAGCTCCTGTGCGCGCCACAGTTCTCGCGCACGGCGCTGTACCGGCCGCTCGAAGGCCTGGTCGGGGCGCAGGCCGAGTTCGCCCCTGCCGCGCGCGACCTGCCCTTCCTGCGGGCGCTGCGCGCCTGCTTCGCCGGCCGCATCATCCACACCAGCCTCGCCACGTGGCAGCAGGCGCTCGGTTAACGTGGCGGCTGGCGACCCGGGCCCCGCCGCCGGAGAGAGACGGGGCCCGGGGTCAGCGGTCAGGGGTGAGGGAACAACTAGATGCGGACGGTAAGCGCACTGCCGGCACTCGTCTGAATGGGCTTCCGTTCTTCGGGCCCTCTCTTCAGGTGTCTCTGCTGACCTCCTGACCCCTGAGCCCTGACCCCGGTCTCTACGAGGCCGCGCCCCGCCGGTCGGGCAGCAGCAGCGAGGCCGCGACCGCGGCGGCGAGGATCGCGGCGATGACGCCGAGCGACAGTTCGGTGGGGATCTCGACCACCTCGGCGAGGAGCATCTTGACGCCGATCAGGCCGAGGATCACGGCGAGCGCCGGGCGCAGGTAGCGCAGCGAGCGCAGCGCCCCGGCGAGCGCGAAGTAGAGCGCGCGCAGGCCGAGGACGGCGAAGATGTTCGAGGTGTAGACCACGAACGAGTCGCGCGAGATCGCGAGCACGGCCGGCACCGAGTCGACCGCGAACATCACGTCGGTGCTCTCGATCGCGAGCAGCACGAGCAGCAGCGGCGTGAACCGCCAGCCGCGCTCGGTCCGCACCGCGAACCTCTCCCCGTGGTAGCTCCTGACCATCGGCAGCACGCGGCTCGCCAGGCGCACGACCACGTTCCGTTCGGGGTGGACCTCCTCGCCGCCCGAGAGGCCCAGCTTGCCCGCGGTGCCGATCAGGATCACGCCGAGGACGTAGACGAGCCACTCGAAGCGCGAGATCAGGGCGACGCCGGCGAAGATGAACAGGCCACGGGTGACGATCACGCCGAGGATCCCCCAGAACAGCACGCGATGGTGGTGCTCGGGAGCGACGGAGAAGTAGGCGAACAGCCCCACGAACACGAACAGGTTGTCCACCGAGAGCGACTGCTCCACCAGGTACGCGGTGAGGTAGGTGAGCGCGGCGTGGTGCCCGCGGGCCACGCCGACCACGAGCGAGAAGCCGAGCCCGAGGGCGATCCAGAACGCGCTCCAGGCCAGCGCCCGGCGCGTCCCCTCGCGGCCGGAGTGACGGTGGAACACCATCAGGTCGAGCCCGAGCAGCAGCGCCACCACGGCGCCGAAGAGGATCCACCACCAGTCGCTCACGGGGAAACGCCCTCCATAGGGATGCTAGCAGCCCGCCGCGCCCGCTCGACGGCTCAGTACCCCGGGGCGAAGAACACCGCGTTGGCGAGGATCAGCATCGTGGCGCGGGTCAGCCCGCGCGAGACCGGGTCCTCGGCGAACGCAACGACCTTCCCGCGCTTGTGCTCCTGCACCATGAGGTACGCCTTGCGCGGGAGCTGCTCGCGCGAGACCGGCAGCACGAACCCGGCGCGCACCAACTCGTCGGCGCCCGCGTACACGGCGACGTTCGTCCCACGGTTGAGCTTGAGCGGCGTGAACACGCGGCGCGAATCCACCAGCACGTCCGCTCGCCCGTCGGCGAACCCCGCCGAGA
This sequence comes from Acidobacteriota bacterium, assembly GCA_021782525.1. The sequence goes on from JAJXUY010000111.1 coordinate 5,247, forward strand.
GCACGCTGTCCGGGTCGAGCTCGACGCGCAGGATCGCACCCGGGACCAGCGCCGGCTCCTCCTCCCCGGGCTGGATCGCGCTCTCGTAGTCGAACGCCCGGTTGGGGCCCACGGTCGCGTCCCCTCCCTTGGCAGGCTTCGTGCCCTCGGCCGGCGTCTCGGAGCCGAGGCGCTTCTCGAGCTTGGAGTCGAGCAGGCCGACCTTCTCTTGGGTGAGGAAGGCGGCGCCGTTGCCGACGGCCACCAGCGTGCCCCCCTCCTCGACCCACGCTCGCAGCCGCTTGACGCCGTCCTCGCCGAGCACCGAGGCGTACGACCAGCCGCGCGCCCACGCGTCCGGAAGCACGATGACGTCGAAGTGCGACAGGTCGGCGTGCGCCAGCGTCGCGGTGCGCACGGCGCTGACCGGGTAGCCGAAGACGCGCTCGAACGCCCAGCGTAGCCCGCCGGCGGAGAGCGGCGAGGTCGGGACGTCCCAGGCGATCGCCACGCGCGGCGGCACGAGCGGCACGACGTTGCTCGAGCCAAGGTCGATGCCGCGGTCGGCGTAGCCGGTGTCGACGCCGATCGCGTCCTCCCCGGTCACGCGGGCCGCATCCTCGAGGCGCTGGCGCAGCCCGGGGTCGTTGCCGGCGCGGCGCACCACGATCGTTCCGGGGGCGAAATCGCGCCCGACGACGCTGAACGCCTTGCGCGCCACCGCGGCCTTCACCCCTTGCCGCAACAGCTGCGCGAGCGCCCGCACCGACGCATCGCCGGTCCACGGCAGCAGGAACGCCACCTTCCCCTGACCGGTCACCGTACCGGACT
>JAJXUY010000112.1:0-2215 GCA_021782525.1 Acidobacteriota bacterium
AGGCGGCGGCATCGGTCGCGCACCGCACCAACGAGGTGATCGCCATCTACCCGATCACCCCCTCGTCCAACATGGGGGAGTGGGCCGACGAATGGTCGGCACAAGGCAAGAAGAACATCTGGGGCACGGTGCCGCAGGTGACCGAGATGCAGTCCGAGGGCGGCGCCTCCGGCGCCGTGCACGGCGCGCTGCAGGCCGGGGCGCTGACCACCTCGTTCACCGCCTCGCAGGGGCTGCTGCTGTTCATCCCCAACATGTACAAGATCGCCGGCGAGCTGACCTCGTACTGCATGCACGTGTCGGCGCGCACGATCGCCACCCACGCGCTGTCGATCTTCGGCGACCACTCCGACGTCATGGCGTGCCGGCAGACCGGTTTCGCCCTGCTCTCCTCCGGGTCGGTGCAGGAGGCGCACGACTTCGCCTGCATCGGGCAGGCGGCGACGCTGCGCAGCCGCGTGCCGTTCCTGCACTTCTTCGACGGCTTCCGCACCTCGCACGAGGTGGCGAAGATCGAGGAGCTGACCGACGACGACCTGCACGCGATGGTCCCCGACGACCTCGTCGCCGCCCACCGCCGCCGCGCGCTCACGCCGGATGCGCCGGTGCTGCGCGGCACCGCGCAAAACCCGGACGCGTTCTTCCAGGCGCGCGAGGCGTGCAACTCGTTCTATACCGCGTGCCCGGCGATCGTGCAGGAGGAGATGGACAGGTTTGCGAAGCTGACCGGGCGCCGGTACCGCCTGTTCGACTACGCCGGCCACCCCGAGGCCGAGCGCGTCATCGTCGTCATGGGCTCGGGCGGCGACACCGCCACCGAGTACGTCGAGTGGGCGCTCAAGGCGGGCCAGAAGGTCGGCGTGCTCCGCGTCCGCCTGTTCCGTCCCTTCTCGATCGCCGACTTCGTCGCGGCGCTGCCGAAGAGCGTGCGGGCCATCGCCGTGCTCGACCGCTGCAAGGAGCCGGGCGCGATCGGCGACCCGCTCTACCTCGACGTGATCACCGCGCTGCGCGAGGCGGCCGATGCCGGCGACTCGGCGTTCGCCCACGCGCCGCGCGTGGTCGGCGGGCGCTACGGCCTCTCCTCCAAGGAGTTCACGCCCGCGATGCTCAAGGCGGTCGACGACGAGCTCGCCAAGGAGAAGCCCAAGAACCACTTCACCGTCGGCATCGTGGACGACGTGACGCACACGTCGCTGGCCGTCGACCCGGAGTTCGACATCGAGCCCGACGACGTCAAGCGCGCCGTCTTCTTCGGCCTCGGCTCCGACGGCACCGTCGGCGCCAACAAGAACTCGATCAAGATCATCGCCGAGGAGACCGACAACTTCGGCCAGGGGTACTTCGTCTACGACTCGAAGAAGGCCGGCGCCGTCACCATCTCGCATCTGCGCTTCGGCCCGCGCCCGATCCGCTCCGCGTACCTCATCACGAAGGCCAACTTCGTCGCCTGCCACCAGACCGAGTTCCTCGACAAGTACGACATGCTCGACTTCGCCGGCCCCGGCGCCACGTTCCTGCTCAACACGCCGTTCGGGCCCGACGAGGTGTGGGACCACCTGCCGCGCGAGGTGCAGCAGGCCGCCGTCGAAAAGCACCTCAAGCTGTTCGTGATCGACGCCTACAAGGTGGCCAAGGACACCGGGATGGGCGTGCGCATCAACACGATCATGCAGACCTGCTTCTTCGCCATCTCCGGCGTGCTCCCGCGCGACGAGGCGATCGAGCAGATCAAGAAGGCGATCAAGAAGACCTACGGCAAGAAGGGCGACGTCGTCGTGCAGAAGAACTTCGCCGCCGTCGACCACACCCTCGCCCACCTGTTCGAGGTGAAGGTCCCGGGCACGGTCACCGCGACCCGCCCGATGCCGCCTACCGTTTCGGACGCCGCTCCCGACTTCGTCAAGCGCGTCACCGCGGTGATGATGTCGGGCAAGGGCGACCTGCTGCCGGTCTCCGCGTTCCCGGTGGACGGCACCTGGCCGGTGGCGACCACGCAGTGGGAAAAGCGCAACATCGCCCTCGAGATCCCGGTGTGGGACGCGGCGCTGTGCATCCAGTGCAACAAGTGCGCGATGGTGTGCCCGCACGCCGCGATCCGCGCCAAGGTGTACGACCCGGCGCGGCTCGACGGCGCCCCGGCGACGTTCAAGTCGATCGACTACAAGGCGGCCGACTTCAAGGGCGGCGCGTACACGATCCAGGTCGCCCCGGA
>JAJXUY010000112.1:2315-6041 GCA_021782525.1 Acidobacteriota bacterium
GGACGCGGCGCGCCTCGGCCTGCTCGCCGATTACCTGGTCAAGAAGAGCGTGTGGATCGTCGGCGGCGACGGCTGGGCGTACGACATCGGCTACGGCGGCCTCGACCACGTGCTCGCCCAGGGCCGCGACGTCAACGTCCTGGTGCTCGACACCGAGGTCTACTCCAACACCGGCGGGCAGGCGTCGAAGGCGACCCCGCTCGGCGCCGCCGCCAAGTTCGCCATGGCCGGCAAGAGCATGCCGAAGAAGGACCTCGGCATGCTGGCGATGACCTACGGCCACGTCTACGTGGCCCACGTCGCGTTCGGCGCGAAGGACAACCAGGTGGTGCGCGCGTTCCAGGAAGCCGAGTCGTACCCCGGCCCGTCGCTGATCATCGCCTACTCGCACTGCATCGCGCACGGCTACGACCTCGCCTACGGCCTCGAGCAGCAGAAGCTCGCGGTGGACACCGGCTCGTGGCCGCTGTACCGCTTCGACCCGCGCCGCATCGCCCTCGGCGAGAGCCCGCTCAAGCTCGACTCGGCGGCGCCCAAGCTCGAGCTCGGGCAGTACGTCCGCAACGAGACGCGCTTCCGCATGGTCGAGCAGGCGAACCCCGAGCACTTCAAGCACCTCCTCGCCGCCGCCCAGCGCGAGGTGACGAACCGCTTCGCGGTGTACGAGCAGCTCGCCAAGATCACGATGCCGGTCAAGGCGGCCGCGGACGCGACCGCCGCGGCGAAGGAAGAGTAAGGGGGACAGCATGGACCTCTCGACCACGTACCTCGGCCTCAAGCTCGCCAACCCGCTCGTCGCCGGCGCCTCGCCTATGGTCGACGACCTGGACACGGTCAGGAAGCTCGAGGATGCCGGTTGCGCCGCGATCGTGATGCACTCGCTGTTCGAGGAGCAGATCACGCGCGAGCAGCTCGGCACCGTCATGGACATGGAGTCGCACGCGGACTCGTTCGCCGAGGCGCTCTCCTACTTCCCCCAGCCGCAGGAGTTCCGCCTCGGGCCGGAGTCCTACCTCGAGCAGGTCCGCCGGATCAAGGCGGCGGTGAAGGTCCCGGTGATCGGCTCGCTCAACGGCACCAGCCCGGCGGGGTGGCTCGACTACGCCAGGCTGATCGAGCAGGCCGGCGCCGACGCGCTCGAGCTCAACGTCTATTACCTCGCGACGCAGGCGTGGGAGACGAGCGACGCCGTCGAGCGCCGGGCGCTCGAGGGGCTCAAGACCGTCAAGCAGGGAGTCAAGATCCCGGTCGCCGTGAAGCTGTCGCCGTTCTACTCCTCGCTCGCCCACCTCGCCAAGCAGCTCGACGACGGCGGCGCCGACGGCCTCGTGCTCTTCAACCGCTTCTACCAGCCCGACCTCGACGTCGAGGCGCTCGAGGTGGTGCCGAGCCTGAAGCTCTCCGACTCCTCGGAGCTGCTGCTGCGGCTGCGCTGGCTCGCGATCCTCTCCGGTCACGTCAAGGGCTCCCTCGCCTGCTCCGGCGGCGTGCACACGCCGGTCGACGCGATCAAGGCGGTGATGGCCGGCGCGCACGCGGTGCAGGTCGTCTCCGCCCTGCTCCAGCGCGGCCCGGCCCACCTCGCGACGCTGCGCGACGGGATGGCGAGCTGGATGGCGGAGCACGAGTACGAATCGCTCGCCCAGATGCAGGGAAGTATGAGCCACCAGAGCTGCCCGAACCCGCAGGCGCTCGAGCGCGCCAACTACATGCGCATCCTGCAGGGGTGGAAGCCGTAGCGACGAAGACGTGGTCCGTGGTCCGTGGACCGAAGAGACAACGACAGGTGCACGAGGGGCGGCCGCGAGGCCGCCCCGGTTCTTGCAGGGACGGGGCCCGGACTTCTCGAGGCGGGCGTCCGGGGTCGGGGAATGCAACGACCCCTCTCCGCCTCTTCTGACCACGGACCACGGACCACGGACCACGGTCTCTCAGGGGCGGTCGCCGCGGAGGAGACGCTTTACCTGGGACGGGAACGAGCTGGAGAAGTCCAGGACCCGCCAGCCCCGCCGGCCGTAGAACGGTTTGGTCACCGCCTCCGGGGGCGGCTGCAGCGACATGGCCCCGTCCTTGTAGCTGGAGGTCCGGACGACGCGCGTCCCAGCCGGGGCTTCGATCGCCGGCACGCCCTTGAAGGAGAGTGCTGACGCCAGCACGACCGCACCCGGGAACAAGGTCCCGGGGTCGCTCGCCTTCCCAATGGTGGCGCGGACGGCCGCCAGGATGCCGAGGATGCGCTCGATCCGCCGGCAAGGCTCCCCGTCGAGGTTGTCCCACATCCGCGCAAGCGACGCGCCGATGTCGTCATTCGTCGCCCCCTCGGGGAGGAGGTCGCGCTGGCCGTTGACCTCGGCGACGGCCCAAGTCTTCGCGGCGGCGCGTTTAGTCTCCTCGCGGATGCGGCGCAGCAGTTCTTCGCGCTCCGCCTCATCTCGCTCCCTCTTCTTCTGGTTCGGGTCGAACGCCGGTTGGAACAACTCTGTGAAAAGCTTTGAAAGGTCAGAGGGTTTACCGACGTGCTCCACCGCGAGGTACTGCCCGCTCTCCAGGTCTTCCACCACGACGGCATCCGAGCCCGTCGGGTTCGAGAACAGGAAGTCGACCCGAACGGCCTCCTCGTCGGGGAAGAGGAACCGGCAGCTTTCCTGGTTCACGACGGCGCCCGGGGCCGCGCCATCGGCCTGCGAGAGCGCCAGCGCGAGGCGCAGCCTCCCCTTCCACGTCTCGCCCTCCCAGGTCGAATCGACGCGCCGCAGGACGTCCTTCCGGTACTGGCGCTGCGCGTCCGTCATCAGCGAGGGTTCCACGCCACGCGCCGAAACGTACAGCACCCGGGCCGTCACCTCCGACCCGGTGCGGACCTCGCCCGTCTGGTAGGTCACCGTGAAATGCAGGGGCTGCGCCGCAGCCAGCAAGACCAAGGTCGCGATCATGGTGATCTATCTTAGTGCAACCGCGCCGCGGGCCGTCGCGGCACCGCCGCAACAAACGCTGAGACAGCAGGGACGGGGCCTGGTGCTGGTAGCTCCGCCGATGGCGGTGCCGGTGTGTTAGGCTCCGGCGCGGAGGCAACTTGGAGCAGGTTTCCAGCGTCATCGCGACGGTGCACGAGATCGCCCTCAAGGGCGGCAACCGCGGGTGGTTCGAGCGCACGCTGCTGGCCAACGTCCGCGCCGCGCTGCGCGGGCTCCCGGTCGCGAGCGTGACGCTGCCGGCGCGGGTCGTGGTCCGGTTCTCCGCGCCGGTGCGGTGGGCTGAGGCGTTCTCCCGCCTCTCCACGGTGTTCGGGCTCAACGGCATCATGCCGGTCGAGCGCGCCGGCGCCACCTACGACCAGCTCGAGGCGTTCATCGGCGAGCGTATCGGCGACCTCGCGGGCAAGAGCTTCGCCGTGCGCTGCAAGCGCTCGGACAAGCGCTTTCCCCTGCACTCGAATGAGGTCAACCGCCGGCTCGGCGCGTTCGTGCAGGAGCGCTCGGGGGCGCGGGTGGACCTCGAGCGCCCCGACGTCACGCTGCACGTGCTGCTGCAGAGCGACGGGATCTGGGTGTACCGCGACCACTTCCCCGGCCCCGGCGGCCTGCCGGTCGGCAGCTCGGGCCGGGTGCTGGTGCTGCTCTCAGGCGGGATCGACTCCCCCGCCGCGGCCTACCTCGCGATGAAGCGCGGCACCAAGGCGCACTACGTCCACTTCCACTCCGCGCCGTACACCTCCGACGCGTCGGT
>JAJXUY010000113.1 GCA_021782525.1 Acidobacteriota bacterium
CGCGGCCGCGTCCTGGAGCGCCTCGACGCGGCGCCGCAGCTCGACGGCGCGCTCGTCCCCGGCCTCGAGCAGGCGGCGCACCGAGCCGCGCAACCCGAGGTGCTTGCCGAGCAGCATCTGCGGGTTGACGTGCGCGAACACCTCGTCGAGCGGCAGCGCGCGCAGCACGTGGCGAGTGAGGTCCGGCGGCCGGGGAGGAGCGTGGTCCGTGGAGGAAGCAGGTAAAGAGGAAGAAGGTAAAAGGGAAGAGGGGAGAGGGGAAAGGGAAGACAACGACGGCGGCGCCGCAACGTCCGCTGTCGTTCCTTTGCCCTCTTCCTTTCCCCCTTTTCCCTGCTCCCACACCCTGTCCCCTGACCCCGGAGATGAAGAGGGTGAAAGGGAAGAGGGGAGAGGGGAAAGGGAAGACAACGGCGACTGTGAATCGCAAGGTGTCGTTCCTTTTCCCTCTTCCCTTTTCCCTCTTCCCGTACTCGGGCCCCTGTCCCCTGACCCAGGAGATGAAAAAGGTAAAAGGGAAGAGGGGAGAGGGGAGAGGGAAGACAACGGCGACTGTGCATCGCAAGGTGTCGTTCCTTTTCCCTCTTCCCTTTTCCCTTTTCCCGTACTCGGGCCCCTGTCCCCTGACCCCGGAGATGAAGCAGGTAAAAGGGTAGAGGGCAAAAGGGAAAGGGAAGTCACCGAGCCGTCTGGTCTGGTGTCCTGTGTCTGTTGTCTCGTCTTCCCTCTTCCCTCTTCCCTTTTCCCTCTTCCCGTACTCGGGCCCCTGTCCCCTGACCCCTGCAGCTCATTGGCGATCGCCAACCCGGCCATGGCATCGCCGGCGTAGCGCACGGCGGCGCCGTACGCGGGGGCGATGCGGTCGCGGGTGAACGAGGCGGAGAGCGCGGCGCCGCCGACGAGCAGCGGGACCCCGATCCCGGCCACGCGCAGGTCCTCGGCGGTGGCGGCCATCTGGTGCGCCGAGCGCACGAGCAGGCCGGAGAGGCCGATGAGGTCGGTCGGGCGCTCGCTCCACGCCGCGATCAGCTTGTCCGACGGGCACTGCACGCCGAGGTCGGTGACCGCGTAGCCGTTGCTCGCGAAGATGATCCCGACGAGGTTCTTGCCGATGTCGTGCACGTCGCCGCGCACGGTGGCGAGGAGGATCGAGCCGCGCGCGGCGCGCTCGGGGCCGCTCATGTGCGGCTCGAGGTGATCGACGGCGGCCTGCATCACCTCGGCGGAGACCAGCACCTCGGCGACGATGAGCTGCCCCGAGCCGAACAGGCGGCCGACCTCGTCCATCCCGGCCATGAGCGGGCCGTTGACGATCGCGAGCGGGTCCATGCGCGCGAGCAGCTCGTCGAGCGCGGCGACCAGGCCGGTGCGCGTGCCCTCGACGACCATGCGGGCGACGCGCTGCTCGGCGGGCAGCGTCTCGTCGATCGCGGCCGCGCGCGGCCGCGCCTCGCGGTAGCGCGCCACGAAGGCGTCGACCTCGGGCTTGCCGCCGCCGAACAGGACGCCCTCGGCGAGGACGATCTCCTCCGGTGTCAGCGAAGGGAAGCGGACGAGCTGCTCGGCGTTGACGATCGCGGCGTCGAGGCCGGCCTGGACGCAGTGGTGGAGGAACACCGCGTTGAGCACCTCGCGGCCCGCCCGCGGCACGCCGAACGAGACGTTGGAGACGCCGAGGAGGGTGACCGCGTCGGGGTAGCGCTCCTTGATCAGGCGCACGCCGCGCACGGTCTCGGCGGCCGAGCCGGCGAACTTGGGGTCGCCGGTGGCGGCGGGGAAGACGAGCGCGTCGAGCAGCACCTCGCGGCGGCGCAGGCCGGCGGCCTCGAGGCGCTCGAGCAGGCGCCCCGCGACCTCAGCCTTGCGCTCCGCCGTGCGCGCCATCCCCTCGCTCGGGTGCTCGTCGATGCAGCCGGCGACGACGGCGGCGCCGAAGCGGCGCGCGAGCGCGGCGACGCGCTCGAGGCGGGCGCCGCCGTCCTCGAGGTTGACCGAGTTGAGCACCGGCCGCCCCGGGATCAGCTCGAGGGCGGCGGCCATCACGTCGGGGTCGGTGGTGTCCACCATCAGCGGCACGCGGACGGCGCGGCGCAAGGCGGTGATCACGGCGCGCATGGCGCCGGCCTCGTCGCCCTCGGCGTCTGCGAGGCAGACGTCGAGGACGCCGGCGCGGCCGCGCACCTGCCGCCGCCCGACCTCGGCCGCCTCGGCCCAGCGCCGTTGCCGCACGAGGTCCTTGAACGCCCGCGAGCCGAGCACGTTGGTGCGCTCGCCGACGAGCAGCGGCGGCGGCTGCTGCACGAGCTCGACGACCTCGCCGCCCGCCAGCCGCGCCGGGTCGTACGGCGGGGGCACGCGCGGCGCCGCGGCGTCGGCGACCTCGCGGAGGCGGCGGATGTGCTCGAACCCGGTGCCGCAACAGCCGCCGATCACGTTGACCCACCCCGCGGCGGCGAAGCGCGCGAGCACGCGGGCCATCTCCTCGGGGCTCTCGTGGTAGCAGCCGCGGTCGTCGGGGAGGCCGGCGTTCGGCACGACGGAGACGAAGCTGGGGGTGAGGGCGGCGAGGGCGCGCACGTGCTCGGTCATCGGCCCCGGGCCGGTGGAGCAGTTGATCCCGACCCACAGCGGCCGCCACGGCTCGACCATGACCGCGATCGCCTCGACCGTCTGACCGCCGAGCGTGGTGCCGGTCGGCTCGATCGTCGCCGAGACCGCGACCGGCACGCCCGGCGCCGCGTCGGCGCAGGCGATCAGGGCGGCCTTGAGGTTGAGGGCGTCCTGGCACGTCTCTATCAGGAGCACGTCGGCGCCGCCCTCGGCGAGGCCGGCGGCCTGGGCGGCGTAGGCGGCGACCATCTCGGCGAAGGTGGCGCCGCCGGTGAGCGTCAACGCCTTGGTCGTCGGCCCGATCGAGCCGGCGACGAAGCGCGGGCGAGACGGGTCGGCCGCTTCGGCCTCGGCGCACGCCTGCCGCGCCAGCTCGGCGGCGCGCCGGTTGATCTCGCGGCAGCGGTCGGCGAGACCGTACTCGGCGAGCACGATCGGCGTGGCGCCGAACGTGTCGGTCTCGACGATGTCGGCCCCGGCCGCGAGGTAGCCGCGGTGCAGGTCGAGCACGACGTCGGGGCGGTGGAGGACGAGCGCCTCGTTGCAGCCGAGCAGGCGCTCGCCGCCGTAATCGGCCGCGCCGAGGTCGCGCGCCGCCAGCGCCGTGCCGGTGGCGCCGTCGAGCACCAGGATGCGGCGGCAAGGAAGGTCTGCGAGGGAGGCCCGTGGGCGGGGCAGTGTCACGCTGCAAGTGTAATCTGCTTGCCCTCGAGACCGTCCGAAGGCTCGCACGTCCGAAGGTTCGAAGGTCCAAGAGCATGTGCGGGCGAGGGCGGGCCCCAAGGGCAAAGGGAGACGTCGAAGGGAAGACGAGGCACGACTGTGGGTCGTCGTCGCTCCTCCGGTCTTTCCCCCTGGTTCCTCGAACCTTCGAACGTTCGATTGCGTGCGGGCGCTGGGGCCGGCGGTGATGCCCGCCGGTGCGTGCAGGTCGACCCCGACGGGCAGAGGAGGCCATTTGTCTCGTGGAATCAACGCATTGCGTTCCTGGGCCAACAGACTTGACAAACGCGACGTTCGAGATAAGAATGCAACTAAATATCATCCTCAACGTTTTCCAGGTACGGTCCGACGGTTTGGCGTGGTTTGTTGGGGGAAGGGCCCATCCGGGTCATCCGGGAGCGGAGGTGAAATGTGGTTGCTGGCGCGAAACTCAGGCTGAGGCTAACGGTCGCGACGACGGTCGTGTTGGGAATGGCGGCCATGGCGAGCGCCGCGGATGGCGGAGACCGGTTCGGTGTCATGAGAGCACTCGCTGCGAGGCTCGGCCAGGCTCCGACGGGCGGAGTGGTGATGCCCTCGGTGGCCCTCGCCGCCGGCACCGGTTTCGCCCAGGCCTACGGCGGGAGCCAGGCCGACAGCGGATATCTCATCGGGCAGGTCGGCAGCAATTTCGTCTTCGGTGGCACGACCGCCTCCTTCGGGTCCGGCGCGGCCGACCCATGGCTGCTCGAGACGGACGGCAACGGCAACGTGATCCTCCAGGAGGAGTGGGGGACGGCCCAGACCACGGCCGGCACAGTTAATTCCACACCCGACGGCGGGTACGTGGTCAGCCTGACCTCCCAGACCGCGCCGTTACAGCTCATCAAGCTCAACAGCTCGTTCGCGAGCGTCTGGCAGAAGCAGTACGGCAACGGAGGCGAGGGGCTGACGTCGGTCATCGTGCTGCCGGACAGCAGCTTCCTGATCCAGGGCATGGCGATCCAGATGTCGGGCCTGGGCGTCAAGTTCGTGGTCGAGGTGATGAAGACCGACGCCTCCGGTGCCATCGTCTGGCAGAAGACCCTCAGCTCGTCGGACGCGATCGCGATAGCGTTCCAGCAGCTCGCCGACGGCAGCTTCATCGGCGTGGGCACGATCGCCACGGGGTCGAGCGACATGGACGCGCTCGTGGTCAACCTCGACTCCGGCGGCAACATCACGTGGCAGAACAGTTACGGCGGACCACTCACGGATCAGGCTTTTTCGGCCGTTGCCATCAGCGGGGGCTACCTGATCGCCGGCTCGACGGCGTCTTTCGGGGCCGGCAGGACCGACGTGTGGCTCCTCCAACTCGACGGCTCGGGGCACCTCGTCAAGCAGGAGACCATCGGCGGCGCCGGCGACGAGGCCGCGCTGATCCAGCCCGTGACGGGGGGGTACCTGCTCGGCGGTGCGACGGACTCCTCCGGCGCGGGCGGCAGGGACGGCTGGCTGGCCTTCCTCGACTCGAACCTGGGGGTGAGCTGGTCGAAAACGTACGGTGGACCCGGGAACGAGAGCCTCGTCGCCACCCCTGACTCGGCGGGAGGGTTTCTGCTTGAGGGCACCACGACCTCGTTCGGCGGCGGCGGCGAGGACGCGTGGGTCATCAAGACCGACGCCTCGGGCACCCCGATCTGGCAGAACGCCTACGGCGGCTCGGCCGACGACTTCGGCGCCGCGGTCAGAATTTTCGGGGGCAGGCTGATGCTGAGCGGTTCGACCGCATCCTGGGGCGCGGGCGGCACCGACCTGCTCGCGGCGCTTCTCGACGCCAACGGCCAACTGACCGGTTGCGACCTGGTCCATCCGACGAGCGTGACCCCGGCGAACTTCCCGGTCACGGTGACTGCGACGAGCGTGGCGCCCGTGACCACGACGCTGGCGGAATCGAACGGAACCATTGCGGTTTCGACGGTCTCGCTGAGCCCCGTCGTCACGAGCGCTGCCACCACGAATATCTGCGGAGTCACCGCCGCGCTCACCGCCACGGCGGGCGCGAGCACGACGTCGGGGGCCGCACCGCTTTCCGTCGTCTTCACCGGCTTGGCTGCCGGCGGCACCTCGCCTTACGGGTACGACTGGGACTTCGGCGACGGCAGCGCGCACTCAAGCCAGCAGAACCCGGCCCACACGTACGGCTCGGCCGGCTCCTACAACGTGACGTTCAAGGTCACGGACGTGGCGGCGGCAACCGCCACCGACAACCACCTCCAGATCAATGTCTCGGGGGCCACCTGCACGTTGACGTGCCAGGCCTCCGTCCCCACCGCAGGCGCGGTAGGGGTCGCCGTCGGCTTCGCCTCCTCGGCCACCACCTCGAACTGCGGCGGGTCGGTCGGATACCTCTGGAGCTTCGGTGACGGCCAGACGTCGACCGCGCAGAACCCCACCCACACCTACGCCGTGGCCCGGGCCTACACGTGGACGCTCACGGTCACCGCAGGCGCCGGGAGCTGCAACCAGAGCGGGGGCATCACGATCTCGTCGTCCGGCGCCCAGCAGACCTGGATCCCGGTGGGCAGCCACGCCTCGGGCCTGAACCAGAGTCAGTGGCGCAGCGACCTCGGCCTGCTCAACGCGGGGACGGGGAGTGCCAGTGTGCAGATCACGGGGTACATCGGCAGCAGCGT
>JAJXUY010000114.1 GCA_021782525.1 Acidobacteriota bacterium
GCCGAGGGCTACCACCCGCAGAGCATCGAGCAGGCCGCGGCGCAGAACGGCTCGCCCATCGGTCCCCTCGCTGTTTGCGATGAGATCTCGCTCGAGCTCACGCGGCACGTGCGTGAGCAGACGAAGGAGGACCTCGCCGCTGAGGGCAAGACGTATCCCTCGCTACCGGCGGACGCGTTGGTCGATCGGATGTGCGACGAGTTCGGTCGCAAGGGCAAGGCGGCCGGTGGCGGGTTCTACGAGTACCCGGCGGGGGGAAAGAAGCACCTGTGGCCCGGCATGGTCGAGCACTTCGTGAAGCCCGAGCATGCAACGCCCGACGCGGCGGACTTCGCCGAAATGAAGGACAGGCTCCTGTACATTACCTCGATCGAGACGATCCGCTGTCTCGAGGAGGGCGTGCTGCAATCGGTGGCGGATGCGAACATCGGATCGGTGATGGGGATCGGTGCGCCGCCGTGGACCGGCGGGACGCTGCAGTACGTCAACTACGTCGGGCTTCGTGCCTTTGTCGAGTGCGCGCGCCAGCTTGCCGCTCGCCATGGCGCCCGTTTCCAGCCCCCGAAGTTGCTCCTGGACATGGCCGACCGCGGCGAGACGTTCCAGTAGGATCGGTACCAGCTCCGGCGAGGTTGACGGAGTAGGAGTCGCCCGGCAGGTCGGCGGCAAGAACCCCGAGGTGCCACGTGCGCCGAGAGCCCTGGTCGGCCACTTGATCTGTGCCGCCCTGTCGCGCTCCGCCGTGAGACGCCGGCGGGAGCGGGGAGCCCAGCGGACGTTTGAGCGCGCCGCGTCCGGATGGCTCATGCTGCTTCTCGACATCGGCCGCGCACGCGGTGAGGGACCGAGATAGCGGATTGGCGTTTGTCAGCTTCGCCGGACCCGACGCCTATCCTGGTACCTATCCCACGCCGCACGATTCCGCTACTGGCGCACCTATTGGGACGGCCCGAGCATATACGTCAAACCCGTACGCAGCATGAAACGGTCGCTGACGTTGGAGAGGCCAAACGCGGGTTCAAGACGCACCGACCAGCCGGAGGAAATGAGATATGTGAAAACGGCACCGAGGTAGTGCTGCTGGGCGTTCCAGTCGAGGCCGAAGCGATCCTCGGTACCCAGTGCTCCCGCCATCTCGACGCCGTAGCCCACGCGGCTCAGGGAGAGCGCCGGAGGCTGAGCCATCCCGGCCATCCCTGCCATCGACCCGCTCATCCACGACGGCTTGACAAACAAGCCCAGCGCGTACCCATACGCGCTGCCATAGGGGGCTTGGAGCGCGGTTTCTCTGATGAGATTGAAGGTGGCGTTCAGCCGATCCCAGTCGTGATAGACAATCACCCGCTGTTCGAACGTGCGGGCCCGGGTATGGCGGGCGAGCGCCAGCGGCTCGGTCAGGTCTTCGCCGCCAAAACCAGAAACCTCCATCTTGTACAGGGCCGCCCCGTTGAGATCTTCGTATTCGCCGTACAGGGTCAGGTTCAGCCAGCGGTCGTCGCGAAAGAGATGGAAATAGGCGCCGTAGCGCATGCCGCCGTAGGTGGCGGGCAGGCCGGCAATCTTCTGACCCTCGGCCATGACGCCCACCGTCAAGCGCGAGGTGAGGCCGTACTCGGCCATGAGCATCCCGGTGTAGAAATCGTTGCCGTAGCGCGCCGATTGATAATCTTGCAGACTCATCAGCATCAAGGAGTGGCCTGCAAGCGGGTAATTGATCGCGGTGAAGTAGGGGTTCATGTTCATCTGCGCCTGCACCGGGCCCGGCAGCGCCGCCCACAGGACGCCGGCGAGGAGGAGTCCTTTGCAGTGCGAGGTCGTCATGATTTCACCGACTTGAACCTACGCTGTTGCGTTCCGCAGTTGCAGCGCGTGGTCGACCTCCACAGTTGCCGGGCGCATCGGGGGTCGTTGGCATGGTCACTGTCCTCTCGGGGACGGCGAAGTCCGGTACGTGCGTTCCTGACACCGATTTCGACAACCACGTCGGTGTCGCTCCTCGCCGTGTCGAACCCGTCGGTCGTGGCCGAACCGAACACGGCCAGCCGTCGCACGCGGCGGGGTCGTGCAATCGCGCGAAGCTGGTCTGCGTTCTCACCGATCAGGTTTGTCATCACGCCTGGTCTCGCCGGAAGCATATCACCACGGGGCGACTCGCAGCGGCCGACGCTCCATCAGGATCGGGATCGGTACGAGGTCCGGCGAAGTTGACGGAGTAGGAGTCGCCCGGCAGGTCGGCGGCAAGACCCCGAAGTGCCACGCACGCCGAGAGCCTTGGTCGGCCACCCGACCTGTGCCGCCCTGTCGCGCTCGGCCGTGAGACGCCGGCGAGCGGGGAGCTCAGCGGAGGTTTGAACGCGCCGCGTCCGGATGGCTCTTGCCGGACCTCGAGATCGGCTGCGCACGCGGTGAGGTACCGGGATGAAGGACCGGTGTTTGTCAACCTCGCCGGACCTGGCACCTATCACCTATCCCTTACGAAATCCAGGGCGGCCTGGTCTCGGGGTCAGATGTCGTCCGCTGATCCCTTAGGTGTAATCGTCCTCGCGCTCGAGGCTCGCCACAGACCGGCGCCGATAAGGCCGACAACACCGGCCAGGCCGATCAGCCACATCGCCACAGCCAGGGGCCACCATCTGGGGCGGAAGACGAGGTCCACCCGATGGGTCCCAGCCGGAACGGGGATGGCCATGACCGCGATGTCGCAAGGATAGACAGGTACGCGGACGCCGCCCACGGCCGCTCGCCAGCCCGGGTCCCACGCCTCGCTCACGACGACGATGCCGTCCTTCTCCATTGTCGCCTGAAGCACGATCCGGCTCGCCCCGGCACGGCGGTAGGTCACCCGGCCAGGTCCAATTGGGAGGAACGCGCCTGGAGGCGCCTCAATCAGCGCCGCCCGGTGAGGGTCCGGAGGCGATGTCCGAGCGACCGCAAGGGCCTCCCCGAGGTCCGAGGCTCGCACCATGCCATCCGGCGCGAACGCTCGCGGCAGGGCTCGGGTGTTGCGATAGAGGTAGCCGCCGGACGGTGGATGCGACACCAAGGAGAGGCGCTCCGCATCGAGAGGCAGAGCCGAGGCCACCGCCCGGACGCTCAGGATGTCGAGAACGACGGAGTCGTAGCAATCGAAGTTCGCGATCGGCCAGTGGATCGGGCCCGCTGGGAAGGGGCACGCAAGTCGCAGCAGCTCGGTGAGGCGACGCCGCCCGATCGCGTCGTAGCCGTTGATGTCGTCGAGTCCGTAGTACGAAGCGACGTTCGCGTACAAGCCCCAGTTCAGCACCAGGATCCGGCCATCCCCGGCCACCCGGCGGACTTCTTCGATGCGCGCCGTGCGGGGGTAGGCCTGTCCGATCGGGATCGCCGGGTTGAAGCCCCACCCGAAGAGAGCGAGGTCGCACAGGATGATGCCGATCGCGACCGGAGCGAAGCGCCGGCCCAACCGGGGAGCCAACAGCAGAGCGACGGCGGCCATGCCGGCGATGATCGACCACGGCAGTACATAGTCCCGAGCCAGCGTCGGCGCCAGAGAAGGGAACGACTCGACCAGCAGCTTCTCCTGGCCGGCAAGCCAGGAGTGGACCGTTCCGATGCGACCGGCCAGCTCAAGCAGTTTGATATAGCGGGGTGCGCCGGCCAGAAGCCAGATGCCGTGCGCGAGTCCCACCAACGCGAGCGCGGCGAGCGCCCAGCCCACAAGGACTCGGGACCTCCGCCGCGCCCCTTGCGTGACGACGTCGATCCCCCGGGCGGCCAAGAGCGCAAAGGCGAGCAACGCGACGAACACCGCCCGAGCCGGCGCCGCGACGTTGACGACCGGGAGCGCCCGGATGAGCCATGGGAACGGCGGGAGGCCGGCCGCAAAGGCCCACGCTGCGGCGCCCATGAGCGTGACCGCCACCCAGGTGCGGTGACGCCTCGAGCCGAGGATGCCCAGGACCACCAGCGCGAGCCCCAGCACCGAGACGTACGCTCCCGAATGCTCGCAGAAGTTCGTATACGAGCCGGCCAGATCAACCTCGCCCGCGACCGGTCTTCCGAAGAGGAAGGGGAATATGGACAACACGAACCAGTCGAGCCGTGTGGGCCAGATTCCCCACGTTTGCAGCCGCGCCGCCGCCAACGTTCCTTGCGAGAGCGCGTCGAGGAAAGGAAGCGTCTGTGGTGCCGTGAGAAGCGCCGTCAGAACGCCGATCGTGCCGACGGCGCCCGTAGCTCCTGCGACGCTCTGCAGCGACAGCCCACGTTCCTGGACACGGCGCACGACGATCCACGCCGCCACTGCCACCGCCGCAAAGAACGTCACCTCGGGATGGCCGCCGAACATCACGGCGGTGAGGGCGAGCGCCGTCGTCGCCAGGCGTCCTCCTCCGCCTCTGACCGCGAAGAGCTCGGCCGCCAGGAGCGCCCAGGGGAACCATACGGAGGACGCCACGTGGGGGTACATGAGCCAGATCAGCGTGAACCCGCCGACCTGGTAGATCGCGCCGGCGCCGACCGCGGCCCAGCGAGACGCTCCGAGACGCACCGCCAGCAGCCACGTTCCCAACCCCGCCACCCACAGGCGGAGCAGCATGACCCACACCGTCGCCCGCACGGGCTCCCTGGTGAGCAGATAGGGGAGCGAAAGCGGGTCGAAGACGCCCGACTGGTCGTTACCGAGCAGGGGCGAGCCGGCGAGCGCGTGCGGGTTCCAGAACGGGAGTCGCCCGCTGCGGAGCTCGTCGTCGGCGACGCGCCGCCACGGCACCATTTGCATGACGGTGTCGCCGATGAGCTGGTTCGACGGGCGGAAGTGCACTGGCATCGCCTGGTTGAGGAGATACGACCCGAGGCACATATCGGCGCTCGACAGTACCTTGCCCGGACGGAGCGCGGGCGCAAGCCAGACGACGGGCACCAGGGCCAGGATCAACAGCCCCAACGCGTGGGGCTTGTGGGTGTCAGCAGGGTGCATGTCCGTCTCGGGCTCCTCTGTCGGAACGGGTCACGCTGTCTTACCTCGTCAGCTTCCGATACGTGATCCGGTGCGGCCTGGTCGCTGCATCGGTACCAGGTATCACCATCTCACCATCCTCACCTCGTCAGCTTCCTATAGGTGATCCTGTGCGGCCTGGTGGCCGCGTCGCCGAGCTGCTGCTTGCGCCACTCCTCGTACTCGGAGAAGTTGCCGTCGAAGAACGTGACCTTGCTCTCGCCCTCGAACGCCAGGATGTGGGTGGCAACGCGGTCGAGGAACCAGCGGTCGTGGGAGATGACGATGGCGCAGCCGGCGAACTGCTCGATCGCGTCCTCGAGGGCGCGCAGGGTGTTGACGTCGAGGTCGTTCGTCGGCTCGTCGAGGAGGAGGACGTTGGCGCCCTCCTTGAGCATGCGCGCCAGGTGGACGCGGTTGCGCTCGCCGCCGGAGAGCTGGCCGACCTTCTTCTGCTGGTCGGCGCCGGAGAGGTTGAAGCGCGAGCAGTAGGCGCGGGCGTTCATCTTGACCTTGCCGAGCTGCACCTCGTCGAGCCCTTCCGAGATCACCTCGAAGACGGTCTTGTCGGGGTCGAGGGTGCGCGACTGGTCCACGTAGGCGAGCTGCACCGTGTCGCCCTTGCGCAGCGTCCCGGCGTCCGGCGTGTCCAGGCCGACGATCATGCGGGCGAGCGTGGTCTTGCCGGCGCCGTTGGGGCCGATGACGCCGACGATCGCGCCCGGCGGCAGCGCGAACTCGACGTTCTCCATCAGCAGCTTGTCGCCGAACCCCTTGGTCAGGCCCTTGGCCTCGATGACGAGGTCGCCGAGGCGCTCGCCCGGCGGGATGTAGATCTCGAGGTCGCGCGCGACCTCCTCCTGCCGGGCCGTGAGCAGCTGCTGGTAGGCGTTGATGCGCGCCTTGCCCTTGGCGTGGCGCGCCTTCGGCGCCATGTGGATCCACTCCAGCTCGCGCGCCAGCGTCTTCTGGCGCT
>JAJXUY010000115.1 GCA_021782525.1 Acidobacteriota bacterium
GAGCACCTGGTCAAGCACGGGCGCGAGTTGACGGCGAACGTCTACCGTCTACCCGAGGAGCTCGACCGCGAGATCGCCCGTCTGAAGCTCGCCACGATGGGGCTCACCATCGACACGCTGACCGGGGAGCAGACGGGCTACCTGGCGAGCTGGCGCGAAGGCACCTGAGCCACCAGAAGCTCGGCGGCCCGCTGGCGCTCACCGGGGGGAGACGGGAAGACGGAAGAACAACAGCAGACCGGCCGGGCGCCTGGCAGGTTCCGTCTTTCCTCTTCCTTCTTCCTTCTACCCTCTTCCCGCCTCGGCACGGCGCCGCCGAGCGGTCAGGCCTCGACGAGCCAGCCGTGGCGGTCGGGCGCGGCCCCGAACTGCAGCGCGGTGAGCGCCTCGCGCAGTTTCCTCGCCACCGGGCCCTCGTGACCGTCACCGACGCGGTAGACGGTCTCGCCGTCGACCAGCTCGGCGACCGGCGAGACGACGGCCGCGGTGCCGCACCCGAAGATCTCGCTGCAGTCGCCGGAAGCGAGCCCCTGGAAGATCTCCTCGATGTGGATCGCGCGCTCGACGAACGACAGGCCGAGCTCGCGGCAGAGTACGCCGATGCTCTCGCGCGTGATCCCCGCGAGGATCGTGCCCGACGTCGGTGGCGTGGTCACGATCCCGTCGAGGACGAACACCAGGTTCATGGCGCCGACCTCCTCGACGTGACGGCGCTCCACCGCGTCGAGCCAGAGCACCTGGTCGCACCCCTTCTGTTTGGCTAGGGCGCCCGCGAGCAGGGAGGCCGCGTAGTTGCCGCCGGTCTTGGCGCCGCCGGTGCCGCCGGGCGCGGCGCGCACCCAGTCGCGCGCCACCATGATGCGCACCGTGCCGCCGCCGTTGGCGAAATACGCCCCGGTCGGACCGGTGATGATGAAATAGAGGAAGCGCGAGGAGGAGTGGACCCCGAGGCCCTCTTCGGTGGCGATCATCGCCGGCCGGATGTAGAGCGAGCCGGGGGCCGCCGGCACCCAGGCGCGATCGGTCGCGACGAGCTGGCTCATCGCCTCGAGCTGCAGCTCGGCCGGGATCTCCGGCATCGAGAGGCGGCGCGCGGACGCGTTGAGGCGCGTCGCGTTGCGGTCCGGGCGGAAGATCTTGACGCGGTCGTCGGGCTGGCGAAACGCCTTCAGCCCCTCGAAGATCTCCTGGCCGTAGTGCAGCACCATCGCCGACGGCGCGAGCTGCAGCGGCCCGTACGGGACGATCCGCGCGTCGTGCCACCCTGTCCCCTCGTCCCACTCCACCATGAACATGTTGGGCGAGAAGGTGCGTCCGAACTTCAGCTTGGCGGGGTCCAGGGGACCCTGCGGGAGGCGGACGACAGACCTGTCCACGATCTCCATGCCAACTCCTCCTCCGGCGTCGATACCGCCGTTGCCGGCCCGCGGGGCCCGTGGCCGACGCCCAAGGGTAGCGCAGCTCGAGCCGGGTCGGAACCTCCAATTCGGAGGGGTGCGGCCCGGCCGCCGTGCCCCCTCACACCGGGTTGGGGACGTCGAAGAAGCGGGCCTCGAGGTCGAACCGCTTACCGAGGAACTCCCCCAACGACCTGACGCCGAAGCGCTCGGTGGCGTAGTGGCCGGCGGCGATGAAGTGGACGCCGTCCTCCTCGGCGCGGTGCATCACCCACTCGCGCGCTTCGCCGGTGACGAAGGCGTCGAGCCCCGCAGCGACCGCCTCGTCGAACGCGGTCGGCGCCCCCCCGGTCACGATCCCGACCGAGGCGACCACGTCGGGGCCTCCGAGAAAGATTTGCGGCTGCTGGCCGCACGCGGCCCGCACGCGGGCGAACAGTTCGTCGTCCGGGAGCGGCGTCGGGAAGATCCCGGCGAAACCGAGCGGCACCCCGCCGAACGACCCGAACGGCTCGAGCTGCTCGAGCCCGAGCTGCCGGGCGAGGATGGCGGCGTTGCCGTGCTCGGGGTGGCGGTCGAGCGGGAGGTGGTAGGCGATCAGGTTGAGGTCGTTCTCGAGCAGGAGCCCCAGGCGGTGACGCCGGGAGCCGACGACCCGCGCCGGTTCCTCGCCGCGCCAGAGCAGGCCGTGGTGCACGAGCACCGCATCGGCGCCCCACTCGGCGGCCCGGGTGAACAGCTCGGCCGACGCCGAGACGCCGGTCGCGATCCGTTCGACCTCGCGCCGCCCGCCGACCTGGAGGCCGTTGACGCCGACATCCTGGAGCGACTCCGACTCGAGCAGATCGTCGAGGTACGCCACGAGCTGATCGCGGTCCATGCCCCCATTTGACCCCACCTCGCCGGTCGCTGCAATCCCCCGGGGAGGGAACGTGGTCCGTGGACCGTGGTCCGTGGACCGTGATCCGTAGACCGTGATCCGGGGTCGAAGACGCAGGGCTGGGCGCGCGCCGTGGTCGGCAATCCCGCGCAATCGGCGCCGTGTCTCACTGTGGTGGCGCCGGCGGCTGGATCCCGGCGTTCACGGGCCAGGCCGATCGGGCACCTCGCTGTTGCTTGCTGACCACGGACCACGGACCACTGACCACGGCTTTCGAGAGCGGGCTACAATCCGGCCATGACCCCGTCCCGGCGTGCCGCCTTCCTCGCCGTCGGCTCCGAGCTGCTGCGCACCGACCGGCTCGACACCAACTCGATCCTGGCGACGCGCTTGTTGGCCCCATGCGGCCTCGCGTTCATCGAGAAGCGCTGCGTCGAGGACGATGCCGGGGCGATCGCCCGGGCGATCACCGAGATGCTGACCCGCGCCGAGCTGGTCCTCGTCAGCGGTGGCCTCGGCCCCACCGCCGACGACGTCACGCGCGAGGCGGCGGCGCAGGCGCTCGGCCTAGGGCTCGCGCGTGACCGCCGCCTGGAGGAGGCTCTGGTGGAGCGCTTCCGGCGGCGGGGCCGCGAGCTGCCGGCGGTCGCGCGCCGGATGGCCGACGTCGTCGCCGGTGCCGAGGTGCTGGAGAACCCGGTCGGGACCGCTCCCGGACAGCTGCTGCGCGCCGGCGCGGGGACCGTCGTCCTGCTCCCCGGGGTGCCGCCCGAGCTCGAGCAGATCCTCGTGACGCACCTCCTCCCGCGCTGGGCGGCCTCCGCCGGCATCGTGACCCGCACGCTGCGCCTCGGCGGGGTCTTCGAGTCGCAGGTCGAGGAGCGGGTCGCGCCGCTGTACGAGCGGTTCGGGCGCGAGCGGGCCACGATCCTGGCCGCGCGCGGTCAGGTGTACCTCGTCCTCTCCGCCTCCGGCGAAGGGGGCGCGGACGACCTCGCCGCGATGGAGGCCGCGTTCACGGCTGCGGCCGGCGCCGACCTGTACGGGCGCGACGCCGACACCCTCCCAGGGGTGGTACTGGGGCGGTTGCAGGCGCGCGGGTGGCGGCTCGCGACCGCCGAGTCGTGCACCGGCGGGCTGATCGGCGCCGCGATCACCTCGGTGCCCGGGTCCAGCGCCGTGTACCTCGGGGGCGTGGTGAGCTACGCCGACGACCTCAAGCGCCGTCTGCTCGGGGTGCCCGACGCGCTGCTCGCGGCGCACGGAGCGGTCAGCCGCGAGGCGGCCGAGGCGATGGCCGCCGGCGCCCGCGCGCTCGGCGCCGAGTGTGCCCTCGCGGTGACCGGGGTCGCCGGCCCGGACGGTGGCAGCGAGGAGAAGCCGGTGGGCACCGTGCACATCGCGGCGGTGACGCCGGCCGGCGTCCGCCACGCCCGCCACCGCTTCCCCGGAGACCGTGCCATGGTGCGCGAGATGACGGTCAACTTCGCCCTCGACCTGCTGCGTCGCGCGCTCGTGGAGGCGGCGTGAGGCTGTTCGTGGCGGTCGAGCTCCCCGACGCGGTTCGCGAGGCGATCGCGGCCGGGCTCGGGAGGCTGAAGCGCGACCAGCCGGAAGCGCGCTGGGTGCGGCCCGAGGCGATGCACCTGACGCTCAAGTTCCTCGGCGAACGGGACCAGGCGTTCGCGGATGCGCTCGGCGGCGCCGCGCCAGCCGCGCTCGCCGGACTCGGCCCGGCGAACGTGCGGCTGGAAGGGGGCGGGTTCTTCCCCAGCCAGCACCATCCCCGCGTCGCCTGGCTGGGGGGCGACGGCGACGGGCTCGAGCGCTGGGCGCAGGCGGTGGACGACGCGACGGCGGCGCTCGGCGTCGCGCGCGAGGCGCGGCCGTACACGCTGCACCTGACGCTCGCGCGCATCGAGCGGCCGTGGGGGGCGCGCGCGGTGGAGCACTTCGTGGTTGGGGTCGGCAAGTGGCGGATCCCCGCGTTCGCGGCGAGCGAGGCGGTGCTGTTCCGCAGCGAGCTCGGCCCCGGCGGGCCGGCGCACACGGCGCTGCGGCGCTGGCCGGCCGCGGCGGCCGGAGGAGGGGCCGATGGGGCCTGAGGGCATGCTCGTGGTCGCGTACCTGCTGGGCTCGATCCCTTTCGCCTGGCTGCTGGTCAGGCTCGCGGGCCGCGGCGACGTGCGCCGTGTCGGTTCGGGCAACGTCGGCGCGACGAACGCGCTGCGCGCCGCCGGCTGGAAGGTGGCGTTGCCGATCGCGTTGCTCGACATCGGCAAGGGCGTGGCCGCGGTGCTGCTGATGCGCCAGGTGACCGCTAACCCCGCATGGGCCGCCGCGGCGGCGGTCGCCGCGGTGGCGGGGCACTGCTTCCCCGTCTGGCTCGCATTCTCCGGCGGCAAGGGCGTGGCCACCGCGGCCGGGGCGTTCGCCACGCTGGCGTGGTTGCCGATCGTCGCGGCGCTCGCGATCTGGCTGGCGGTCCTGGCGCTGGGGCGCATCGTCTCGCTCGCGAGCGTCATCGCGGCGGCGCTGTTCCCGGTCGCGTTCTTCTTCCTCGTCCACCCCTCCCCGACGGTCGAGGCGTGCGCCGCAACGGCGGCCGCCGTGATCATCTGGCGCCACCGCCGCAACCTGGCGCGCCTCGCCCGCGGCGACGAGCCGCGGCTGTGGGGGAAGCGATGATGAACGTCGCGGTGATCGGGGCGGGGAGCTGGGGCACCGCCCTCGCCATCCACCTCGCCCGCGCCGGGGGCAAGGTCGCGCTCTGGGCGCGCGAGGCGGAGGTCGTCGAGGGGATTCGCGAGCGCCGCGCCAACCCGCTGTTCCTCCCGGAGATGCGGCTGCCGGAAGGCGTGCGCGCCACCGGCGACCTCGCCGAGGCGGTCGCGGGGGCCGGCACGGTCGTCTTCGTCGTGCCGGTGCAGTTCGCGCGCGCGGTGCTGCACGAGCTGCGCTCCCACCTGGGCACGAACGCCAGCGTCGTCTCTGCGAGCAAGGGAATCGAGGTGGGGAGCCTGGCGCGCATGGACGAGCTGGTCACCGCCGAGCTGGGCCTGACACCTGACGCGTTCGTGGCTCTTTCGGGACCTTCGTTCGCCCGCGAGGTGGCGGCCGGGCTGCCGACCGCCGCGGTGCTCGCCGGCCGCGACAGCGACAGGCTGCGCCGGCTGCAGCGGGCTTTTTCCACCGCTTCGTTCCGCTTCTACACCGCCTCCGACGTGGTCGGCGTCGAGCTGGCCGGCGCCCTCAAGAACGTCATCGCCCTCGCCGCCGGCATGGGCGAGGGTCTCGGCCTCGGGCGCAACGCCGCGGCGGCGTTGCTCACCCGCGGCCTGCACGAGATCGCGCGCCTCGGCGTGCGTCTCGGGGGCCGTGAGGAAACGTTCCGCGGCCTGGCGGGGATGGGGGACCTCGTCCTCACCTGCTCGCCGGGAAGCCTGTCGCGCAACCGCAGCGCCGGCGAGCGCCTCGGTCGCGGCGAGACGCTGGCCGAGGTCGTCGCCGGACGCGAGGTCGCGGAAGGGATCCCGACCGCCCGCGCCGCCGCGGCGCTCGCCCGCCGCAACGGTGTCGAGATGCCGATCACCTTCACCGTGGAGGCGATCCTCGACGGCGCGATCGAGCCGCGCGCCGCGGTGAGCGCGCTGATGACGCGCGAG